>NZ_JBWKZJ010000054.1:0-13294 GCF_059424365.1 Brevundimonas sp. GW456-12-10-14-LB3 | reverse complement strand
GGGCAAACCGGCCCCCGCCCTGACCGGCCGGGCCCCCGGCGAACGCCCCCTGGCCTCGCCCGCCGTGCGCAACCGCGCGCGCGACCTGGGCGTCGATCTGACCTTCGTGCCCGGCTCCGGCCCGGCCGGACGGATCACCCACGAGGATCTGGACGGCTTCATCGCCCGCGGCGGCCAGGTTCCGACGTCCGCCGCTCCGGCCGGCGGCTCGCCCTTCGCCCGCGCCGAAGGGACCACCGAGGTCAAGATCATCGGCCTGCGCCGCAAGATCGCGGAGAAGATGGCCGAGAGCGTGCGCCGCATTCCGCACATCACCTATGTCGAGGAAATCGACATGACGGCGCTGGAGGAGCTGCGGGCCCATCTGAACGCGACCAAGGCGAAGGATCAGCCCAAGCTGAACCTGCTGCCCTTCATCGCCCGCGCCATAGTGGTGGCCCTGCGCGATCAGCCCCAGATCAACGCCACCTATGACGACGACGCCGGCGTCCTGACCCAACACGCCCCGGTCCATCTGGGCATCGCCGCACAGACCCCGAATGGCCTGATGGTGCCGGTGGTCCGTCATGCCGAGGCGCGCGACCCCTACGATACGGCGCTGGAAATCGCCCGCGTCTCGGGCGCGGCCAAGGACGGTTCGGCCAAGCGTGAAGAGCTGTCGGGTTCGACCATCACCATCACCTCGCTGGGCACGCTGGGCGGGGTGGTCCACACGCCGATCATCAACCACCCCGAGGTCGCCATCGTTGGTCCGAACAAGATCGCCGAACGGGTCGTGGTCAAGGACGGCCAGATGGTCGTGCGCAAGATGATGAACCTGTCGTCCAGCTTCGATCACCGCATTGTCGATGGGCATGATGCGGCGGTGTTCGTGCAGCGGATCAAGGGGCTTCTGGAGAACCCGGCGACGCTGTGGATGGGTTGATGCCCATTTTCTAAGCGGGAAAGCGAGGTCCGCCCGCGCCTATGGCTATCACCTCGAAATTGGCGCCATGGCTCTTGATGATCCTTTCTCCTCGCCGAGAGAGGATCATCGGGATTGGAAGGGTAATGTGATGCGGCAATTCAAAGTCAAAGCGCTGACCTTCGGCGCCAGCCTGCTAGCAGCCGTCGGCGTCGTCGCCTCGTCCGCGAACGCCTGCATACCTGAGCCGCCGCCGGCTTGGTCGTCTTTGCTAAGGACCGATGGTCCTGCGCTGTTTATCGGGCGCGTAACGACGGTGGAGCGTTTGCCGGAACCCAGCCGGACGCCGACCATCGAGGTTATTCAGTCCAAGGCGACCATCGCCAGACTGGAAACGCTTCAAGGCGCTCCGCAAGAGACATACACCCTGACCGCTGCGGAAACCGCCCGTCCGCTGGGCGGCTATCAAGGCATGATTTGCGTCGATTTCCAGCGCGTCAAACCCGGCGACATCGTACTGGCCATGGAGACCGGAACCGGCGCGGTTCGCGTCTTCGAGCCCCAGCAAGTTCCTCCACAATTCAGCTCCCGCCTTGAGGCCTATCGTTGACCCAGACCCTGAAAACCAAAGTCCTGATCATCGGCGCGGGCACGGGCGGCTATGTCGCCGGCATCCGGTGCGGCCAGCTGGGGCTGGATACCGTGTTGGTGGACGGCGGCGATGGGCTGGGCGGCACCTGCCTGAACGTCGGCTGCATTCCGTCCAAGGCCATCATCCATGCGGCAGGCAAGTTCGAGACGGTGACCAAGGCGGCCGGCGGCGGGACGCTGGGCATAACGGCGGCGGCGCCGGCCATCGACCTGTCGCAGACGGTCGAATGGAAGGACGGCATCGTCCGTAAGCTGAACGCAGGGGTCGCGGCCCTGCTGAAGAAGGCCAAGGTCAAGGTCATCAAGGGCTGGGCCGAGTTCGCCGACGCCAAGACCTGCGTGGTGAAAACCGACGCAGGCGACATCCGCATCACCGCCGAACACGTCATCCTGGCGACGGGGTCCGAGCCGGTCGAACTGCCTTTCCTGCCTTTCGGCGGCGACGTCATTTCTTCGACCGAGGCGCTGAGCTTGTCGGAGGTCCCCAAGAAGCTGGTCGTCGTGGGCGGCGGCTACATCGGGCTGGAACTGGGCATCGCCTATCGCAAGCTCGGCGCCGAGGTGGCCATCGTCGAAATGGCCGACCGGATCCTGCCCCTGTATGACAAGGCCCTGACCGATCCGGTCGCCAAATGGCTGGAGAAGCACGGGGTCGAGCTTCATCTGGGCGCGCGGGCCGGCGGCTTCGGCGACGGAAAACTGTCGATCACGACCAAGGACGGCGAGCCGCTGCAGCTGGAGGCCGACAAGGTGCTGGTCACGGTCGGCCGTCGTCCGCGCACCCAGGGCTGGGGTCTGGAGAACATGGGCGTGGCCATGGCCGGTCCGTTCGTGAAGATCGATGACCGCTGCGCCACCAGCATGAAGAATGTCTGGGCTGTCGGCGACCTGACGGGCGAACCGATGCTGGCGCACAAGGGTTCGGCCCAGGGCGAGGTGGTCGCCGAGATCATCGCCGGCCACGACCGGGTGTTCGATCCCACGACGATCGCCGCCGTCTGTTTCACCGAGCCGGAGATTGTTTCGGCGGGTCTGGGTCCCAGCGATGTCGAGGGCCGCGACGATGTGATCACCGCCGTCTTCCCCTTCGCCGCCATCGGCCGGGCCCTGGCCATCGAGGCCGGCGAGGACGGCGGCTTCGTGCGCGTGATCGCCTCCAAGGCCGACCACCGGCTGCTGGGGATCCAGGCCGTGGGCCAGCATGTGTCGGAACTGTCCAACAGCTTCGCCCAGATGCTGGAGATGGGGGCGGTGCTGGAAGACGTGGCCGGGACCATCCACGTCCACCCGACCCTGGGCGAAGCCTTCCACGAGGCGTCCCTGCGGGCCCTGGGCCACGCGATCCATATCTGACCTCGGCCTGGAGCGGTCCTACAGCCGCTCCAGCCGCCTGGCGTGGTTCGCCACCATCTTCAGGGCCAGACCGTCGGGCAGGACGCGCGCCAGGCCCGCCATGACATTGTTCATGACGCCGGGCGTCACGCTGGCCCGGTTCGCCTCGCAGGCGTCGTAGCCGATCTGCGCCACGCGGCCGGCGTCCATCCACATCCAGGCCGGATAGGCGCGCGACACCTGATCGCGAGACCCATTGACGTCGTGGAACTCGGTCAGGGTGTAGCCGGGGTTCAGCACCGTCACATGGACCCCCGTCCCCAGGGTCTCCAGATGCAGGCCCTGGGAGGCCTTGATCAGGAAGCTCTTGATCGGACCATACAGGGTGTCGCCGCCCGTCGCCGGCATCTGGCCCGCCAGCGAGGCGACGTTCAGCACCCGGCCGAAGCCCCGCCCGACCATGCCGGGCAGGACCAGGTGCGACAGCTCCACCGGCGCGGTCAGCATGACCTGGATCATGGCCCGGTGGGCGGCGAGGTCGGTGTCGAGGAAGCCTGTGACCCGGCTGAAGCCCGCATTGTTGACGAGGCCGTCAACCGTCAGGCCCCGTGCCGCGACGGCGGCGATCAATCGTTGCGGGGCCGTCGGATCGGACAGATCCTCGGGGATCACGGTCGCGGTCACACCGTAGGCGGCGGTCAGTTCATCGGCCAGGGCCTGCAGCGGCCCCTCGCGTCGCGCGGTCAGGATCAGGTTCCAGCCCTTGGCCGCATAGGTCCGGGCCAGGGCGGCGCCGATGCCAGCCGAGGCGCCGGTGATCAGGACCGTTCGGCTCATCGGGGCGTCAAGCCGCGACAGGGCAGGATTTGTGCGGCGTAAAGGCCGCCAGGGACGCAGGATTTTCCGCCAGCAGATCGGCGATGGTGATCTTGGACAGGGCCTCGGTCGCGGCCTCGTCGGCGGCGGTCAGGGCCTTGGCCACCTGGCGAGGAATATGTTCGCTGATCGGGCAGCCCTTGGCGCCGGACGGCGGCGAGCCGATGTGGGCGCAACCGTTGACGGCCTTCAACACCTCGTCCAGCCGGATGTCCTGCGGCTGGCGCAGCAGCCAGGAGCCGCCGGTCGCGCCGGGGCGGGTGGCGATCAGACCGGCCTTGGCCAGCAGGGCCGTCACCCGGCGCACCACAACAGGATTGGTCGGTATGGAGGAGGCCAGAACGCCGCTGGGCGCCGCGCGGTCAGGCGAAAACGCTCCCTTGTGGGCCATATAGGCCAGGGCGTGGGCGGCGACGGGGAAGCGCTGGCTGTCTGACATGATCGTGTTCCTGAAGGGAAAATAGGCGTTCGCGCGCCGAATCACAAATCTCCGCCCGTCTGGAGAAACCGAATCCCGCGCGCCGCGATTGAAGCGGACGCGGAATGAGCCTAAAGGCTCGCCGCTTTGAAGGGCTCGACCTGTCGTCGACGACCCGGAGGATACGCATGGCCGGGGACACTCCCCACGACGCGGGCGCTCTCCCCGCCGCGTCGAACACGCCGAACAAGTCCACCCACGCCACGGGACCCGAGTCCCAAGCTCCAGCAGGCCAGATCGCCAAACACGGCGGCTTCTGGGCCCTGACGGTCGGCGCGATCGGCGTGGTGTTCGGCGACATCGGCACCAGCCCGCTCTACGCCCTGCGCGAGGCGATCGATCACGCCCGCTCGGGCGTCGGCGGCGACCTGGCCGTGGTCGGCGTGGTCTCCCTGGCCTTCTGGGCCCTGATGGTGGTGGTGACGTTCAAGTACGTCTTCTTCCTGATGCGGGCCGACAACAAGGGCGAAGGCGGCACCCTGTCCCTGATGGCCCTGGCCCAGCACGCGGTCGGACGGCGCAGCGCCTGGATCTTCATCCTGGGCGTCTGCGGCGCGGCCCTCTTCTATGGCGACGGCATCATCACCCCGGCCATTTCGGTGCTGTCGGCCGTCGAGGGCCTTCAGGACGCGCCGGGCCTGGCCGGACGTCTGGATCCCTTCATCGTGCCGATCTCCGCCGGGATTCTGGTGGCCCTGTTCATGGCTCAGTCGGGCGGCACCGCCAGCCTGGCCAAATATTTCGGCCCGATCACCGCCGTCTGGTTCCTCAGCCTCGGTGGCCTGGGTCTTTATCACATCTTCGACGACGTCAGCATTCTGCGGGCCCTGTCGCCCCACTACGGCGTCATGCTGCTGATCAATGACGGCTTCCTGGGCTTCGTCATCCTGGGCAGCGTCTTCCTGGCCGTGACCGGCGCCGAGGCCCTGTATGCGGACATGGGCCATTTCGGAAAGGCGCCGATCCGCATGGGCTGGCTGGCCTTCGTCCTGCCCTGCCTGACCCTGAACTATCTGGGCCAGGGCGCCCTGATCCTGGACAATCCCGGCGCATCTGAGAATCCCTTCTGGAACATGGTGCCGGAGATGGCCTATTGGCCGATGCTGATCCTGGCCACCGCCGCCACCGTCATCGCCTCCCAGGCCGTGATCACCGGCGCCTTCTCGGTCACCCAGCAGGCGGTGCAGCTGGGCCTGCTGCCCCGGATCGACATTCGCAACACCTCCGAAACCCAGGCGGGCCAGATCTTCGTGCCGGCGGTCAACACCTTCCTGATGATCGGGGTCCTGCTGCTGCTGGTGGTCTTCCAGAGCTCGCACAATCTGACCGCCGCCTATGGTGTGGCGGTCACCGGGACCATGCTGGTCAACACCCTGATGAGCTATTCGGTGATCACCAAGGGCTGGAAGTGGCCGATGTGGGCGGTCGCCGGAACCCTGATCCCCTTCGCCTTCATCGACGGCGTCTTCCTGACCTCCAACCTGCTGAAGATCCCCGACGGCGCCTGGATGCCGCTGGTGCTGGGGGCCTGTCTGGTGCTGATCATGTGGACCTGGGTGCGCGGCACCCAGATCCTGACGACCAAGACCCGCAAGGACAGCCTGCCTCTGACCGACCTGATCGAAATGCTCCAGGCCCGGCCGCCGCACCGTGCGCCCGGCACGGCCATCTTCCTGACCAGCGATCCCGACGTGGCGCCGGTGGCCCTGATGCACAATCTCAAGCACAACAAGGTCCTGCACGAGAAGAACGTCATCCTGACCGTGCGCACCTCCGAACGGCCGCGCGTCAAGGAGGCGGATCGGGTGCGGATGGAGCCGATCAATGACGACTTCAAACGGCTGACCATCACCTACGGCTTCATGGAGACGCCGAACGTGCCGCGCGCCCTGGGTCTGTGCCGCAAACAGGGACTGAAGTTCGACATCATGTCGACCAGCTTCTTCCTGGGCCGCCGGTCGCTTATCCCGTCGGCGCGCCAGGGCATGCCCCTGTGGCAGGACCGGCTGTTCATCTTCCTGATGCGCAACGCCGCCAATCCGACCGACTTCTTCCACATCCCGCCCGGCCGCGTGGTCGAGCTGGGCGCCCAGGTGGCGGTTTGAGGCCGGGCGCCCGGCCGGGCCAGAACTCCGAGGCGCGGGGCCGCCGGATGGCGACCAAGGGCAGGCCGCGTCCTGCTTCTGCCTCGGAAGCCTCGTCTGAAACCCCGCACCAGGACGATATCGGGGTGGAGGCCCGCCTCGTCGCCGGCCTGTTGCTGAACGCGGCGCTGGAGCGACGCAACGGACTGGACGAAGCCCTGTCCCAGCCGGCCGCCCGCGCCCTGGCGCCGGTCGATCACGGCTTCGCCCGCGCCGTGGCCATGGCGGCGCTCCGTCGCCTGGGCGAGATCGACCAGATTCTGGATCGCCGCCTGCAGAAGTCTCCGCCCGAGGCCGTCCGCACCTTGATGCGCATCGCCCTGGCCCAGACCCTGGTGCTGGAGACCCCGGCCTTCGCCGCCGTCTCCACGGCCGTGAAACTGGCCGAGCGCGATCCCAAGACACGGCCGTACAAGAACCTGGTCAACGCCGTGCTGCGCGGCGTGGGCCGCGACGGCGCCGGCCTGACCACGGCCGAGAGCAATCTGCCCGACTGGATCGCCGCCCGCTGGCGGGCGACCTATGGCGAGGCGGCCCTGACCGGCCTGGCCTTGGCCGCGCGCGAGGAGCCGCCGACCGATCTCAGCCTAAAGCCCGGCGTCGATCCCGCCGCCGTCGCCGAGGCGGTGGAGGGCGAGGTTCTGGACGGGGGTACGGTCCGCACCGGCCGTCGCGGCGATGTCGCCGCCTGGCCCGGCTTCGAGACCGGCGATTGGTGGGTTCAGGACGCCGCCGCCGCCGTCCCCGGCCGCCTGCTGGACGTCAAGCCCGGCGAGACCGCCCTGGATATGTGCGCCGCCCCCGGCGGCAAGACCCTGCAACTGGCCGCCGCCGGCGCTTCGGTGGTCGCCCTGGACCGGTCGGCCCCGCGCCTGAAACGTCTGACCCAGAACCTGGAGCGCACCGGCCTCGCCGCCGAGGTGGTCGCCGTCCCGGCCGAGGACTGGGAGGACGACCGCACATTCGACGCCGTGCTGCTGGACGCCCCCTGCACGGCCACCGGCACCTTCCGCCGCAATCCGGAAGTCCTGCGCGCCACCAAGCCGGCCGAGGTCGCCAAACTGGCCGACGTCCAGCACCGGCTGCTCGACGCCGCCGCCGAACGGGTCAAGGCGGGCGGCCGTCTGGTCTATTGCACCTGTTCGCTGGAGCGCGAGGAGGGCGAGACCCAGGTGATCGCCTTCCTGCGCCGCAACCCCGGTTTCCGCACGGTTCCGGCCGACCCCGCCGCCGTCGGCGCCCCGGCCGAGGCCCTGACGCCGGAAGGCTGGCTGCGCATTCTGCCGTCCCAATGGGCCGAACGCGGCGGCCTGGACGGCTTCTTCGCCGCACGGCTGGAGCGGATTTCCTGACGGTCGGCGGCTTGCCCCCGTGGGCAAGCCGTCCTATCCGAGGGGCCATGGCCGCACCCCTGATCTGCCCATCCATCCTCGCCAGCGATTTCGCGCGCCTGGGTGAAGAAGTCCGCGCTCTGGAAGCCGCCGGCGCCGACTGGATCCACATCGATGTGATGGACGGCCATTTCGTGCCCAACATCACCCTGGGCCCGGACATCGTGAAGGCCATCCGACCGCACACCCGTCTGCCGTTCGACGTCCATCTGATGGTCGCGCCGGTCGATCCGTGGCTGGAAGCGTTCCGCGAGGCGGGCGCAGACGTCCTGACCGTCCACCCTGAGAGCGGAGCGCACCTGCACCGCACCCTGGGCCGCATCCGCCAGCTGGGCGCCAAGGCGGGCGTCGTGTTCAATCCCGCCACCCCGCTGTCGATCCTGGAAGAGGTGGTCGATCTGGTGGATCTGGTTCTGATCATGTCGGTCAATCCCGGCTTCGGCGGCCAGAAGTTCATCGACAGTTCGCTGAAGAAGATCGAGACGGCGCGCGCCATTCTGGATCGGGCCGGGTCGGCGGCTCATCTTCAGGTGGACGGCGGCGTGACCTCGGCCAATGCGGGTTCTTGCGTCGCCGCTGGGGCTGACGCCCTGGTCGCGGGCTCCTTCGTCTTCAAGGGCGATTATGCGGCCAATATCGCGGCCCTGAAGTCCGCTCCGAACCCTTGGACCGCCGGGTGAGCCCCTTGGGTCCCTTCGCTCCGCGGCGCGAGGCCGAGACGCCGGACGTCGCCTCGGGCCAGATTCCGGGCCTTCCGGGCGCGCCGGTCCGCACGCCCGTCCGGGCGGGGCAGGCGGCGACCAGCGCCGGTCTTTGGCCCGCCATCGCCGGGCGTCTGATCACCCGTCAACTGTGGATCGAGCTTTACGGCCTTCCCGGCTATGGTCTGACCCTGAGCCCCGTGCTGGCCGGGGGCAAGGTCACGGCCTTCGCCGCGACGCCGCGGGATTTCCGGCCGCACGATCCCGCCCCGGGCAAGAACCTGCTGGTCGGGCGCTTCATCCTGGCCGGCGCCTCCATGGAGGTGGAGCCGCCGTCCGATCCATGGAACCGGCCCAGTCCGTCGCGGCCCTTCGCCGTCGAACTGCACGCCTTCAACTGGCTGCCGGCCCTGATGGCCCAGGGCGAGCGCGGCGCGCGCGAGGCCCTGCGCCTGACCCTGGCCTGGGCGGACGCCTTCGCCCGCTGGTCGCCCTTCGCCTGGGGCCCGGAGATTCTGCCGCGCCGGGTGATCAACCTGGCCTGCGCCGCCCGCCGCATGGGGGCGGTGGCGACCGAGGCGGAACGGCTGAGGCTGGCCGACAGTCTGGCGCGTCAGACGCGCCAGCTGTTGCGTCCGCCGGGCGGCCTGGCCACGCGGGCCGAGCGTCTGACCGCCGCCGCCATCGGGGGCTGCGTCCTGGCCGGAGCGCCGGGTCAGGGGCTGAGACGCCGCGCGCTGGGCGGTCTGGCGGGGGCGCTGCGCGTCACGGTTCACGACGACGGTTCGCATGCGTCGCGCAGCCCGGAGGCGGGGCTGGAGCTGCTCTTGGACCTCCTGACCCTCGATGACGCCCTGGCCCAGCTGTCTGAACCGACGCCGCAGCCGGTGTCGGAGGCGATCGACCGCCTGACCCAGGGCTTGCGCCTTCTGACCCTGCCCGACGGGCGGCTGGCCGGTTTTCAAGGCGGCGGCCCCTCGTCGGCCGCCCGTGTGGCCGCCGCCCGCGCCCATGACGAGGCCGCGACGGCGAGCCGTGCGGCCGATCCCACCCATCCGCCGGTCGGCCGGATCGGCGGACTGGTGCGGATCGCCAGCCCCCTGTTGTCCATCGTCGCTGACGCCGCCTCGCCCGCGCGCGGCGCCTGGGGCGCGACGGCCTGCGCCCAGCCCCTGGCGCTGGAGATCGCCTGCGGCAAGGACCGTCTGGTCACCGGCTCCGGCTGGACCCCCGCCGCCACCGATCGTCAGGCCCTGCGCCTGACCCCCGGCCATTCGACCCTGACCCTGGGCGAGCGGTCGCTGAACGAACCCTTGGGCGGCTGGAAGGGAGAGCTTCTGGGACCGCGCCTGGTCGGGCCGCCGATCCATGTGACCACCGACCAGAGGGAAGCCGAGGGCGCGGTCTGGCTGGAGATGGAGCATGACGGCTGGAACGAAGCCTTCGGCCTGAACCACCAGCGGCGCCTGTATCTGGACCAGAGGCTGGACGAGTTGCGAGCGGAGGAGAAGCTGTTCCCGACGCCCGGCCGCAAGGAGGTGATCCGCCAGATCGCGGCCCCCTACGCCATCCGCTTCCATCTGGAGCCGGGGGTTCAGGCCTCGCTGGCGCGCGACCGGCGCTCGATCCTGCTGCGCGGCGCCTCGGGCCGGGGCTGGTGGTTCCGGACCGACGGGCCCGACGTGGCCATCGAACCCAGCGTCCATATCGACGCCGGCCTGACCCGCCGCAGCTTGCAGATCGTGGTGCGCGGCTCGGCCCGCACCGACAGCGAGAGCCGGATCCGCTGGAAGCTGAGCCCGGCGGGCGCGAGCGGCGATCCGAGCTGATCCTCGTCAGAAACCGTCCGTGGGGTGACGAGGCGGCCGTTTGGCGCTAGAGGGCGCCCCATCCTCCCCCAAGCCTTCACGGACGCCGCCATGCCCGCCGCTCCCGACTTCCCCCCCGCCCCTGACCGGGTCAAGCCGCAACGCGCCCTGATCTCCCTGTCCGACAAGGCCGGGCTGGAGGACGTCGCCCGCACCTTGAACGACCTGGGCGTCGAACTGGTCTCGACCGGGGGCACCAAGGCGGCGATCGCCAAACTGGGCCTGCCGGTCAAGGATGTGGCCGATCTGACCGGCTTCCCCGAGATGATGGACGGCCGGGTCAAGACCCTGCACCCCGTGGTCCACGGCGGCCTCCTGGGCGTGCGCGACGCCGCCGACCATGCCCAGTCCATGATCGACCACGGCATCGGCGCCATCGATATCGTCTGGATCGACCTGTACCCGTTTGAATCAACCGTTGCGGCGGGCGGTTCGTTCGAGGCGGCGGTCGAGAATATCGACATCGGCGGCCCGGCCATGATCCGTTCGGGCTCCAAGAACCACGGCTATGTCGCCGTCGCCGTCGACGGCGAGAGCATCGGCCTGATTCTGGAGGCGCTGAAGGCCGAGGGTTCGACCGATCTGGCCCTGAGGAAGCGCCTGGCCGCCCGCGCCTTCGCCCGCACCGCCGCCTATGACGCCGCCGTCTCCGCCTGGTTCGCAAGCCAGATCGAGGACGCCGCCCCGGCCCGCAAGTCCGTCGCCGGATCGCTGGCCCAGACCCTGCGCTATGGCGAAAACCCGCACCAGACCGGCGCCTTCTACCGCACCGGCGAGCGCCGTCCGGGCGTGGCCTATGCGACCCAGGTCCAGGGCAAGGAGCTGGGCTACAACAATATCGCCGACGCCGACGCCGCCTATGAGCTGGTCGCCGAGTTCGAGGCCCCGGCCTGCGTCATCGTCAAACACGCCAACCCCTGCGGCGTGGCTGTGGGCAAGGATCTGTCCGAAGCCTATGCCCGCGCCCTGGAATGCGACGCCGTCTCGGCCTTCGGCGGCGTGATCGCCGTCAACCGGCCGCTGAACGGCGACGACGCCCGCGCCATCACCGGAATCTTCACCGAGGTGGTCATCGCCCCCGGCGCCGACGACGAGGCCAAGGCCGTCTTCGCCGCCAAGAAGAACCTGCGCCTTTTGATCACCGACGGCCTGCCGGATCCGCACGGGCCGGGCGAGGTGTTCCGTTCGGTCGCGGGCGGTTTCCTGGTGCAGAGCCGCGACCGGTCGCTGATCAAGCCGTCGGACCTGAAGATCGTGACGAAGCGCCAGCCGACCCCGACCGAGATCCAGGACATGCTGTTCGCCTTCACCGTGGCCAAACACGTCAAGTCCAACGCCATCGTCTACGCCAAGGACGGCCAGACGGCCGGCATCGGCGCCGGCCAGATGAACCGCCGCGACAGCGCCCGCATCGCCGCCATCCGCGCCAAGGAGGCCGGCGAGGCGAAGGGCCTGGCTCATTCGCTGGCCGAGGGGTCGGCCTGCGCCTCGGAAGCCTTCTTCCCCTTCGCCGACGGCCTCTTGGAAGCCGTTGCGGCCGGGGCCACGGCGGTGATCCAGCCCGGCGGCTCGATCCGCGACGACGAGGTCATCGCCGCCGCCGACGAGAAGGGCATCGCCATGGCCTTCACGGGCGTGCGGGTCTTCCGGCACTGACCTCTTGGGGAAGAAGGGCGCTATCGCTCGCGACGCGGTCGCTCGCTGCTTGAGCGGGATTTTGTCCACTACCGCTCGCGACGCGGTCGCGCGCTGCTTGAGCGGCCTGCTTTCCGTCGTTGACGTCCTCGCGTTCGTGACTGGACGCTGAAACGAGGGCGTGATGGTCTGGCGGCTCCCCCGTTTCTGGAGCCGTCCCATGACCACCCTGATCCGTCCCGAAGGCCAGACCGCCGATGATCTGAAGCTCAGCCGCAGGGCAGTGGGGGCGCTTGGGGGGCTGTTCTTTTCCGGCTATGCGGTCGCCGCCCTGGCCAGGGAGGCCAAGCCGATCACCACCGACGCCGCCGGATTGGAGAGGGCGGAGGTCGCCTATCCGGCGCCGGACGGGTTTCAACTGCCGGCCTATGTGGCGCGTCCGGCCGGAGACGGCCCCTTCCCCGTCGTGATCGTCGTGTCCGAAATCTTCGGGGTCCACGACTATATCAAGGACGTCTGCCGCCGCCTGGCCAAACAGGGCTACGCCGCCATCGCCCCGGCCTTCTTCGTCCGGGTCGAGGATCCGGCGCCCCTGTCCGACATGGGCCGGATCATGCAGATCGTGGGCGCGGCGAACTATGAACAGGTGATGGGCGACCTGTCGGCCACCCTGGAATGGGCCAGCCAGCAGCTGTGGGCGCGCGACGGCAAGGTCGGGATCACCGGCTTCTGCTGGGGCGGCAAGGTGGTGTGGCAGGCGGCGGCGCGCTTCGCCGCCATCGGCGCGGGCGTGGCCTGGTACGGCCGTCTGGCGCCGGCGGCGGACGCGACCCCGGCCCAGGTCTCGTCCGGCCAGCCCTGGCCGGTCGATCTGGCCGACGACCTGAAGGCGCCGGTGCTCGGCCTCTACGGCGGTCAGGACCAAGGCATTCCCCTGGCCAGCGTCGAGCGGATGCGCCAGGCCCTGGCCCGCGCCGGTCAGACCCAGAGCCGGATCGACGTCTATCCCGACGCCCCGCACGGCTTCCACGCCGACTACCGCGCCAGCTACGCCGAGGCGGACGCCAAGGACGGTTGGGCCAAACTGCTGGCGGTTTTCGATAAAGCGTTAAAGAATTAGGCGGTTACTGGGTGAAGGCGCGGCGACCGACCGCGCGGCTCGGGAGGAACGACGTGGTCGGAAAACAGTTGAAGCGGGCGATTCTGCTGAGCGCCGGTCTTCTGGCCCTGCCGCTGGCGGCCTGCGGCGGGGGCGGCGGAGGAGGCGGTTCCGGTTCGGTGACGCCGGTGATTCCTCCCCCGCCTCCACCGCCC
>NZ_JBWKZJ010000053.1:0-14185 GCF_059424365.1 Brevundimonas sp. GW456-12-10-14-LB3 | reverse complement strand
GCCCTGAACTTCCCCCGCCCCTCGGCCACCGACGGCACTGACTCGATCCGTCCCGCAACCTTGCGCGGACAAGGGCCAGACCAGACCCTGGTGCTGGTGAACGGCGTGCGCCGTCACGCCACCGCCCTGGTGAACACCAACGGCTCGGTCGGTCGCGGTTCGGCCGCTGTCGATCTGAACGCCATTCCCTCCACCGCGATCGAGCGTATCGAGGTGTTGCGCGACGGCGCCGCAGCGCAATACGGCTCTGACGCCATCGCCGGCGTGTTGAACCTGCGCCTGCGCAAAGCTTCCAGCGGCGGCGGCGCCAGCGTCACCTACGGCGGCTATCGCACCGACTATACCGGCTTCTACGGCGGCGGCCAGGATTTGAAGGACGGCGAGGCCCTGACCGTCGCCGGTTGGCAGGGGTTCGGTCTCGGCTCGGACGGCTTCCTGACGGCTTCAGTAGAATATCGGGACCGGGAACGCACCAACCGAAGCGACCTGGACCCCCGCTTCAGCCCGTCTCAGGTGCGCGGCGCCCAGGGCGATCCTGAGTCTGAGGATCTCGCCGTCTATCTGAACGCCGGCAAGCCCCTGGCTGCGGGCTGGGAAGCCTATGGCTGGGTCGGCTATCAGACCCGCGACGCCTCGGCCGCCGCCTTCTATCGCACGCCGACCGACAACGCCCAGAACCCGGCCTACGCCTCTGGCCGCGTCTATCCTGACGGCTACCTGCCCTACATTCTGACCGACACGACCGACTGGACCACCGCCGCCGGGCTGAAGGGCCAGGCGGGGGGCTTCGACATCGACATCAACCTGGGCTACGGCAAGAACGAGATCGACTTCAGCGTTGAAAACACGCTGAACCCCTCTTTGGGACCGACCTCCCCGACCAAGTTCTACGCCGGTTCCCTGGCCTATGATCAGCTGGTGCTGGGTATTGACGCCAGCCGCGCCTATGACGTCGGCCTTTACGCCCCCTTGAACGTCGCCTTTGGCCTGGAGGCCCGGCGGGAGTCCTATCAGATCGGCGCGGGCGAACCCAACTCCTATCAGCGCGGGACCTTCCTGAACGTCGGCGGCGTGGATCTCAGCTGGGGCTCGCGCGGTTTCACCGGCTTCACCCCCGCCAATGAGGTCGACGAAGACCGCAACAACATCGGCGCCTATGTCGATCTGGAAGGCGAGCTGTTCGAACGCTTCACCGCCTCGGCGGCTGTGCGGTACGAAAACTACTCGGACTTCGGCGACAATGTTTCGGGCAAGCTGGCGGCGCGGTACGACTTCACCCCGTCCTTCGCTGTTCGCGGCGCCTTATCGACCGGCTTCCGCGCGCCAAGCCTGCAACAGCAGTATTTCACCCAGACGGCGATCCTCTACATAAACAACGTTCCCTATGAGACCGGCACCTTCCCCTCGGTCAGCCCGGTCGGCGTCGCGCTTGGCGGCACGCCTCTTAAGGCCGAGACATCGACCAACTATTCGCTGGGCTTGGTCTACCGTCGCGGTCCCTTTGAACTGACGGCCGACGCCTATCGCATCGACATCGAGGATCGGATCATCCTGTCAGAGACGTTGACCGGCAGCGCCACTGCGGCGCCTGGAACCAACGCCCGCGCCATCTTCGATCTGCTTCAGCCTTATGGCGCCACAGCGGCCCGCTTCTTCATCAATGGCGTGGACACCGAGACGACCGGCCTGGACGTGGTTGCGCGCTACCGGGTTCTGGCCGACGTCGGCTCGCTCGACTTCACCCTGGCGGCGAACGTCAATGATTTCGACGTGACCAAGACGCCCCAGACCCGCTCGGGCATCCTGCCGACCCCGGTCTCGCTGTTCGCGCGCCAGGCGACACTGCGGTTCGAAGAGGGCACGCCGCCGTGGAAGACGGTCTTCCAGACGGATTGGACCCGCGCCCGGCTGGGTGGCACCTTCCGCGTGACCGGCTATGGCGACGTCCTGGCTCCTGGCGCGACCGAGGCGACCGATCTGGAGCTTGGCGTCGGCGTGGTCGTCGACGTGGAGGCGCGCTACGCCCTCAACGATCGTCTGACCTTGGCGGTAGGGGCGGACAATGTGCTGGACGAATATCCCCGCCAAGCTCAGCGCGCCAACAACACATCGGGCGCCTTCCCCTTCTCCAACTTCTCGCCCTACGGCTTCAACGGCCGGTTCGTGTACGGCCGTATCGCCTTGAACTGGTGAGCCGGTCCGTCCTGAGATCAGGGACGCTCTTCGGAACGTCCCTTTTTCTTTCGCGCAC
Organism: Brevundimonas sp. GW456-12-10-14-LB3; assembly: GCF_059424365.1. Classification (NCBI taxonomy): domain Bacteria; kingdom Pseudomonadati; phylum Pseudomonadota; class Alphaproteobacteria; order Caulobacterales; family Caulobacteraceae; genus Brevundimonas; species Brevundimonas sp. GW456-12-10-14-LB3. The sequence continues at coordinate 11,934 of NZ_JBWKZJ010000053.1, read as the reverse complement.
GGACCATGGGCGGCGGGACGTCGGCCGCCGCCTGGGTTCCGCCTGAACAATTCCCGTTCACCCACAGGGCGGACGATCTGTCCACCGTCGCGGCGGCGTCCGCGACTGACGCAGGCGCGTGTGAGGGATAGAGCGTTAAGACAATGAACGCCTTCGCCCCCCTGCCCTTCTCGTCCTCCCCGTTGGACTCCAACGGCGTCGCCTCCATGCCTCATAACCTGGAGGCCGAACAGGCGCTGCTCGGCGCCTTGATGTTCGACAACGGGGTGTTCGAGCGTCTCAGCGACCGTCTGCGCGGCTCCCACTTCTACGAGCCCTTCCACCAGCGGCTGTTCGACGCCATCGAGGATCATATCCGTCAGGGCATGCTGGCCGAGCCGACCATCCTGATGGAGCGGTTCAAACAGGACCCCGCCTTCCAGGAGTTCGGCGGCCTGCGCTATTTCGCCGATCTGGTGGACCGAGCCCCGCCGGCGGCCAACGCCCCAGACTACGCCCGCGTCGTCTATGACACGGCCCTGCGCCGCGACCTGATCCGCATCGGCGGTGAAATCATCAAGGAGGCGCCCAATCCGGACGTCCCCGCCGACGAACAGATCGAACAGGCCGAACAAACCCTTTATTCTTTGGCCGAGACGGGCAAGCCCTCGTCCGGTTTCGTCAGCTTTTCCCACGCCCTGTCCGGCGCCGTTCAGATGGCGGCGGAAGCTTATCAGCGCGAGGGCAAGCTGGCCGGTCTGGCCACGGGCCTGCACGACCTGGACCGAAAACTGGGCGGGTTGCACCCATCCGACCTGCTGATCCTCGCCGGACGCCCGTCGATGGGTAAGACGGCTCTGGCGACCAACATGGCCTTCAACGTGGCCCGCGCCTATCAGTGGGAGCCGACGCCGGAGGGCCGCAAGACGGTCAACGGCGGGGTGGTGGCCTTCTATTCGCTGGAAATGAGCGCCGAACAGTTGGCCACGCGGATCCTGGCCGATGCGTCCGGCGTCTCCTCCGACAAGCTGCGCAAGGGCGAGATCGACGCCTCGGATTTCGGCAAGCTGCGCGACGCGGCGGTCGAAATCGGCGAGGCGCCCCTCTACATCGACGCCACCGGCGGCATCTCCATCTCCAAGCTGGCCGCCCGGGCGCGGCGGCTGAAGCGGATGGAGCACGGGCTGGACCTAATCATCGTCGACTATCTTCAGCTGGTGACCACCGGCGAAGGCGGCGGGCAAAAGAACCGCGTTCAGGAAGTGTCCGAGATCACCGGCGGCCTCAAGGCCCTGGCCAAGGAGCTGAACGTCCCGATCATCGCCCTGTCGCAGCTGTCGCGTCAGGTCGAACAGCGCGACGACAAGCGGCCCCAGCTGTCGGACCTTCGGGAGTCCGGCTCGATCGAACAGGACGCCGACTGCGTGATGTTCGTCTATCGCGAGAGCTACTATCTGGGCCGGGCCGAGCCGCGCGAAGGCACTGAGGAACACCTGCAATGGCAGCAGGACATGGACCGGCTGCAAGGCCAGGCCGAGGTCGTCATCGGCAAGCAGCGCCACGGCCCGATCGGCATCGTCAAACTGGCCTTCGACGCCGACACGGTCCGCTTCGGCAACCTGGCGCACGGCTATGAGGAAGTCAGCTACGAATAGGGCTCTTCCCTAACCGCCGACTTGCGCCATAAGGCCGCCATGCCCTCCCCCGCCCTGCTGTCCGTCGATCTGAACGCCCTGGCCCGCAACTTCCACACGCTGGAAGCCGTGACCGGCGCGCCGGTTCATCCGGTGGTCAAGGCCGACGCCTACGGGCTGGGCGCCGAGGCCTGTGCGACCCGGCTGATGACCGAGGGGGCGCGGACCTTCTTCGTCGCCCGCGCCGATGAGGGCCTGGCCTTGCGGGCGGCGCTGGGCGATGCGCCGGTCATCTATGTGCTGGACGGCTGCCACGACGGGGCGGCCGGCGTGCTGAAGGCGGCGGACCTGCGTCCAGTGCTGAACCAGCCCCGACAGATGCAGGCTTGGAGCCAGGTCGGCGGCGGCGCCTGCGGCATCCAGATCGACACCGGCCTGAACCGGCTGGGGTTCCGCCCCGAAGACGCGCCGGAGCCGTTCGAGGGCCTCCACCTTGTCATGAGTCACCTGGCCTGCGCCGACGAACCGGACCAGCCGATGAACCGGCGCCAGCGCGACGCCTTCACGGCGGCGGCCGCGCGATATCCGGGCATCACGCGATCCCTGGCCAATTCGGGCGGTTGCTTTCTGGGGCGGGACTACAGCTTCGACGCCGTGCGCCCCGGCGTCTGTCTCTATGGCGGCGGGCCGCAGGGTCGGCCAGATGTCAGGATCGCCGCCGTCGCCACCCTGACCGCCGAGGTCTTGCAGGTTCGAGACGTCAGGGCGGAGGAAAGCATCGGCTATTCCAGAGGCTTCGTCGCCGACCGTCCCGTGCGAGCGGCCGTGGTGGCTGCGGGCTATGCCGACGGCGTCATGCGGGCCTATGGACAAGGCGGCGCCGCCTGGGTGTCGGGCGAGATCCGCCCTCTGCTGGGCCGGGTGTCGATGGACGTCTGCACCCTGGACGTCACCGGCCTGGACGTCGCGGTCGGCGATCGGGTCGAGCTTTTCGGCGCGAACCGTCATCTGGATGAGGCGGCGGCCGCGGCCGGAACCATCAGCTATGAACTATTGACTGCAATCGGCGACCGGGTGCCTCGCGCCTATTGAGGCGAATGCGACCGCGACTGACGTAGAAGAGGCCGATGAAGGCCCGAAGCTCGGCCCGTCACCCGACGTCGGCTGTCTCTGCTAAGGAAGTCCATGGCTCGCGATTCCGCCCTCTACGTCTGTCAATCCTGCGGCTCGGTCCACGGCAAGTGGTCGGGTCAGTGTTCATCGTGCGGGCAGTGGAACACCCTGACCGAAGAGAGCCGTTCCGCGCCGCCGGGCGCGATCAAGCCTTCGGCGGCCGCTTCGGCGCGCGGACGCGGCCTGCAGTTTGAAACCCTTCAATCCGACACCCCCGAACCGCCCCGCATCACGACGGGCGTGGCCGAGTTCGACAGGGTCTGCGGCGGCGGGGTGGTGCCGGGTTCGGCCATCCTGCTGAGCGGCGATCCGGGCGTGGGCAAGTCCACCCTGCTGCTCGAGGTGGCGGCCAAGGCGGCGCTTCGCGGCGGGCGTATCGCCTATATCTCGGGCGAAGAGGCCGTCGAGCAGATCCGAGCGCGGGCCAAGCGGATGGGTCTGGAGCAGGCGCCGGTCAATCTGGCGGCGGCGACGGCGCTGCGCGACATCCTGGGCACGCTGAAGCGCGAACAGTTCGACATCGTCATCGTCGATTCGATCCAGACCCTGTGGTCCGACGTCCATGAGAGCGGACCGGGCTCCATCACCCAGGTCCGGGCCTGCGCCGGCGAAATGGTCCGACTGGCCAAGACGCAAGGGATCGCCGTTGTTCTGGTCGGCCACGTCACCAAGGACGGCCAGGTGGCCGGGCCGCGCGTGGTCGAACACCTGGTCGACGCCGTCATGACCTTCGAGGGCGAGCGCGGCTATCCGTTCCGCATCCTGCGCGCCGGCAAGAACCGGTTCGGCGCCACCGACGAAATCGGGGTGTTCGAAATGGGCGACAGCGGCCTGCGCGAAGTCGCCAATCCATCGGCCCTCTTCCTGGGCGAGGGCAAGGACCGGGCGCCCGGCGCCGCCGTCTTCGCCGGGATCGAAGGCTCGCGGCCCGTTCTGGTCGAGATCCAGGCCCTGGTGGCGCCGTCCGCCTATGGCACGCCGCGGCGGGCTGTGGTCGGTTGGGACTCCGGTCGGCTGGCCATGTTGCTGGCGGTGCTGGAGGCCCGGTGCGGCCTGGGCTTCGGGGACAAGGACGTCTATCTGAACGTGGCCGGGGGGCTGCGGATCAACGAGCCGGCGGCGGACCTGGCCGCAGCGGCGGCCCTGATCAGTTCGGCCCTGGACATGCCCCTGCCCCAAGGCTGCGTCGTCTTCGGCGAGATCGGCCTGTCGGGCGAGGTCCGCAGCGTGGGCCGAGCCGAGGCGCGGCTGCGCGAGGCTCAGAAGCTGGGCTTCGACCATCTGCTGTGCCCGCCCCTCCCCCAGAGCGCGGGGAAGACAAACGGGGTCAAGGTGACGTCGGCGACGCGGTTGACGGATGTGGTCGAACGAATCTCGCAAAACCGCTATTAGACGGGCGCAACAGTTTCTGGACCTCTGAGTGACCGGTTACGACGTCTTCGCCATAGTGGTGATCCTGTTCTCCGCCGCCGCCGGCTGGGTGCGCGGCGGGGTGCGCGAGATCATCACCCTGCTCAGCGCCCTGCTGGCGGCGCTGATCGCCCTGGTGACCCTGCCCTGGACGGCCATGCTGGGGCGGGCCCTGGTCAATCCCGACTGGGCCGGGACGATCCTGGCGGCGATCGTGACCTTCATGGTCGTCTATTTCGGCATCCGCATCTTCGGCTCCTTCCTGTCCAAACAGGCCCAGGCCCATCCGCAGTTGGGAGGAATCGACCGGTTCATCGGAGTGTTCGTCGGCGCAGGCCGGGCCTTGGTCCTGTTGGGCGCCGTCCATCTGGTCATCGTGGCCGCCATGCCGGGCGAACGGACGCCGAAATGGCTGACCCAGGCGGCGCTCTACAAGGTCAGCGCCGTCGGCGCCCGCGCCATTCAGATCGTCCTGCCCGGCATCGGGCGCGGCGCCGATGCGATCACGCCTGTGGTGGATTCATCCGTGCGCAAAGGGTTTTCGAACGACGAAGCCTTGCCTCGGACGCAATCCGAGACTAACTCGCCGCGCGAAGCCGCCCCGTAAGTTTCCCCCGGTCATCGGAGCCCCACGATGCGCCACCACATCGCCGATCCCGTCGTTCACCGCGAGCACTGGCGCGAGCCGGAGGACGATCAGCTCCGTTTGGAGTGCGGCGTCTGCGGTGTCTGGGGCGCGGACGAGGACGAGGGCTCAGCCGTCGTCGCCCTGGGCCTCCACGCCCTGCAGCATCGCGGCCAGGAAGCCTGCGGCATCGCCAGCATCAAGGACGAACGTTTCTACACCGAACGCCATCAGGGCCTGGTCGGCGAGGCCTTCGGCGGCGCCGACCTGATGACCCGTATGCCCGGTCGCGCGGCTGTCGGCCACACCCGTTACTCCACCGCCGGCGGGTCCTTCCTGCGCAACATCCAGCCGATGTTCGCCGACCTGGACCAGGGCGGCATCGCCATCGCCCACAACGGCAACCTGACCAACTTCAAATTCCTGCACAGCCAGCTGGTCAGCGAAGGCGCCATCTTCCAGTCGACCTCGGACTCCGAAGTCATCCTTCACCTGATCGCCCGCAGCCGTAAGGCCAAGATCGTCGATCGCTTCATAGACGCCCTGGCGCGGATCGAGGGCGGCTACGCCCTGGTCGCCCAGACCCGCCACAAGATGATCGGCGCCCGCGACCCTCTGGGCATCCGCCCCCTGGTGCTGGGCCAGATGGGCGAGGCCTGGGTCCTGGCCTCCGAAACCTGCGCCCTGGACATGATGGGCGCCACCTTCGTGCGCGACGTCGAACACGGCGAGGTCGTGGTCATCGACGAGAACGGCGTCGAATCGATCAAACCCTTCCCCGCGCGCGCCGCTCGCCCCTGCCTGTTCGAATACGTCTATTTCTCGCGTCCCGACTCGGTCGTGAACGGCCGTTCGGTCTATGAGGTCCGCAAGGAAATGGGCCGGGGTCTGGCCCGCGAATGGGGCGTGGACGCCGATATCGTCGTGCCGGTGCCCGATTCCGGCGTGCCCGCCGCCCTGGGCTATGCCCAGGAGAGCGGCATCCCCTACGAGATGGGCATCATCCGCAGCCACTATCTGGGCCGCACCTTCATCCAGCCCAGCCAGGGCGCCCGGCAGAAGGGCGTGCGGATGAAGCACAGCCCCAACAAGTCTGCCCTGGCCGGCAAGCGGGTCGTGCTGATCGACGACTCCATCGTGCGCGGCACCACGTCGGTCAAACTGGTCCGCGCTGTCCGCGCCGCGGGCGCCAAGGAGGTCCACCTGCGGTCAGCCAGCCCGCAGATCCTCTTCCCCGACTTCTACGGCATCGACATGCCGGAACGGGCGCAACTTTTGGCCGCCAACAAGACGCTGGAAGAGATGCGCGAACTGCTGGAAGTCGACTCGCTCGGCTTCCTCTCGATCGACGGTCTCTACCGCGCCATGGGTGAGACGGGCCGCAACAACGACGCGCCCCAGTTCACCGACCACTATTTCACCGGCGACTACCCCACCCGCCTGCTGGACCGCGAGATCGAGGAAGGCGGCCGGGAGTTTTCGGCGCGACAACTTTCGCTGCTGGTCAGCGCATGATGATCACGGGTTGATGACGCACAACCCAGTTCAAAACAGCCAGCTGCAGGAGGGGAGGCTCTTCCTGATCAGGTTTGGCGGCCGCCTTCTGGCGATTGTCGGGATGTTCTTCGTCTTCAACCTGATCCTGGCGGCAAACCAGTCCGCCCTGTCGCCTTCCACCCTCGCTGGGTTGACGACGGGCTTGGGCGCCGGGCAGCTGCTCTTCGGCAAGCGCCGCTTTCGCGTGCCGTCGATGGTTTGGCAGGGCGTCGGGTCGGTGATGATCTTGGTCGCCGCTACGGCGTCATACGGCCTCGCTAAAGCGGCGTTCGGCGGAAACTGAGTCACATCAGGGCGTCAGCTTCAGCCTGTGATCGCCGCACGCTCGATCCCGCTTGGCGGCCGCCGCAAACGCACGCTAATCATGGCGGATGTCAGACCTGCCCCTCAAAGACCGTATCGCCCTCGTCGTCGGGGCCTCGCGCGGCATCGGCTATGAGAGCGCCCTCGCCCTGGCCAAGGCTGGCGCGCACGTGGTGGCTACAGCCCGGACACAAGGCGGGCTTGAGGAACTGGACGACGCCGTTTTCGCCGCGACCGGCAAACACGCGACCCTCGTCCCGTTCGACCTGGTCGATGGAGGGGGGATCGACCGGCTGGGCGGAGCGATCTTCGAACGGTTCAAGAAACTGGACATCTGGGTCCAGGCGGCGGCGACCATGGGGCCGTCGGGCCTGACGCCGGTGGCCCACGCCGATCCGCGCGAGTTCGCCAAGGTCGAGAAGGTCAACTTCACGGCCGTCTACCGGCTGATCCGCTCGCTGGAGCCGCTGCTGCGCGCCTCGGACGCCGGGCGGGCGATCCATTTCACTAGCAGCGTCGCGACCACGCCCCGGGCCTTCTGGGGCATGTACGCCGCCACCAAGGCGGGCGCCGAGGCTTTGATGAAGGCCTGGGCGGACGAGGTGGAGAGCACCCCGATCCGTGTCAGCATCGTCGATCCCGGTCGGATGCGCACCGCCATGCGCGCCCAGGCCTTCCCCGGCGAAGACCCGCAGACCTTGCCCCATCCGTCGGAAATCGGCCCCCTGGTCGTTGACCTGGCGCGGGGCGACCTGACGCCGCCGCCGACGATCCGCTTCCGCGACTGGAGGGCCGGGCCGACGACGGAAGCCTTGGTCTGACGGCGAGTGAAGCCAGGGGTCTGTGCCCCCGCCAATCAGGGCAGGCGCACCACAGCAGCCAGCCATCCCTGGGCCTGGGCCAGGTCCACGGCCTCAAACAGCGGTATGGCGAGCAGGAAGACCAGCCCGTCTCTAATGGTGGTCAGAAAGAAGCTCGGCCGCACCGACAGCTCCGGTTCGTCATGCCAGCGGGTGAAGTCAGGCAGGAAGCGAGGCGTCCGCGCCTTGTAATCGGCATAGGCGGCGCCGAAGGTCGCGCCCAGCCAGGCCTCTTCGCGGCGAACAGTCAGATAGAAAACGGCCACGGACGCGAGGGTGAACAGCACCGCCAGCGTCAGGCTGCCGCTCTGGGCGCCGATGCCGAAGGCGCCGAAGAAGCTGAAGATATAGAGGGGATTGCGGCTGATCGAATAGGGGCCGCGCGAGACGATCTCGGCCTTCTTGCGCCCTCCGATATAGAGGGAACACCAGGCCCGGCCGACGATGGCGAAGACAATGGCGGCCAGACCCACGGCCTCGACGCCTTCGTGAAGCGGACTGTCCAGGCCCGTGGCGGACTGGGACACCATCGTCAGGCCCACCAGACCCAGCAGGGCGATGAGCACGGCGCCCTTACGCACCTTTTGCACCGCTTGAAGATCGAAAATCGGGGACGTCGTCATGGTGTTCTCCTATCCTCGACGGATCAAGCGCCGCAGTGGGCCTTGCTGCAAGCACTATGATTGCAAACGAATATCCCTATCGAAAAAGGACGCCATCGGAGGGAACGTCAGACAGCCGCGACTCCCGTGCTTGCTCCGCACTCAGCCTATCCGATCCACAGGATGGCGACGATCAGGGCGGGCATGGCGAACGAGGCGGACCAAGACCCTAGCCTTGATCAACACCCCTCGCCATCGGCGTCAGCCGCTCCAGAATGTCCGCCAGTTCCTGGGGCCAGATCGTCTCGGTGGAGGCGCGGATCTGGTCGAGGCTCCACCAGCGGTGCTCGGCCAGGACGCGCCGCTCCGTCTCGGTCCAGCCGGCGGAGGACAGGTCGAAGTCGTCGCTGCGGAGCAGGAAGAAGCGCTGATCGACGTCGGCCATGCGGCCGTCGGGCAGGCGGAAGCTGACGCGGACGCGGGCGACCTGGGGGCCCGGATCAGCGACGATCAGGCCCGTCTCCTCGAACAGTTCGCGGCGGGCGGCGTCCTCGTAGGTCTCGCCCGGATCGCAGCCGCCGCCCGGCGTGGCCCAGAATTCGGATCCGGCGAGGGGGCCGTCGGCGAAGGCGAAGCGGAACAGCAGCACCCGCCCCTGCCCGTCCAAGATCAGCCAGCGCGAGGTCGGCCGGTCGGGAAGGACGGACGCGACCTCGCTCATGAGGTCACTTCTTGGCGCCGCCCTTCTGGCCGGTGCGGATGCGGCCTGAGCGCGACACCTGACGGGCCCCGCCGCGCGCGCCCTTCTGGATCGCAACAGACGATCCGGCCTTCTTGGACGCGCTGGCCTTCAGGCCGCCCAGCACCTTGGGCTGGGCCTTGCGGGTCTTCTTCTGCTCCAGCGCCTTGCCGGGCAGCTTGGACAAGGCCTCTTCCTTCTCGGCCTTCTTGACGCGGCGCGGCGCGGTCTTGGCGTCGCCCTTGTAGCGTTCCGGGCCGGACTTGGCGCCGCCCTCGGCATAGGGATTGGCGCCGCTGGACTTGACGTTCAGGCGGATCGGCGTGCCCGGCAGGTCGAAGCTCTCCCGGATCGAATTCACCAGATAGCGCTTGTAGTGATCCGGCATGGCCTCGGCCCGATTGGCCATCAGCACGAAGGTGGGCGGACGGGCCTTGGTCTGGGCGATGTATTTCGGCTTGATCCGCTTGCCGTCCACGGCGGGCGGCGGGTGCCGCTGGGTCGCCATGGACAGCCAGGTGTTCAGATCCTTGGTCTTCACCTTGACCGACCAGGTGTCATAGGCCTGAAGCACCGCCGGCATCAGCCGCTCAACGCCCCGCCCCGAGTGCGACGACAGGGCCACGAAGGGCGAACCCTTCAACTGAGGCAGTTTGTCTTCCGCCAGGGTCTTCAGCTTGGCCAGCCGCGACTGGGGTTCGTCTTCCAGGTCCCATTTCGACGCGACATAGACCAGGGCTCGGCCTTCCCGCTCTACCAGATCGGCCAGCTGCAGATCCTGGGTGTCGAAGGCGTCGTCCTTGTCCATGACCAGGATCACCACCTCGGCGAAGGTGATGGCGCGGATGGTGTCGGCGACCGACAGCTTCTCCAGCTTCTCCTGAACACGGGCCTTGCGCCGCATCCCGGCCGTGTCGATCAGGCGGATGTTCTTGCCCTCGAACGTCCAGTCGACCGAGATGGAGTCGCGGGTGATCCCGGCTTCCGGCCCCGTCAGCAGCCGGTCGTCGCCGATCAGACGGTTAATCAGGGTGGACTTGCCCGCATTGGGCCGGCCGATCACGGCGATGCGGATCGGCTTGTCCGGCTCGTCGATCTCCTCGACGAAGATGTCCTCCGAACCGGCGCGGAGGGCGGCGTAGAGGTCGGCCATGCCCTCGCCGTGCTCTGCGGAGATAGCGACGGGTTCGCCGAAACCCAGGGCGTGCGCCTCGCCCACGCCGCCGCCGCTCTCACGGCTCTCGGACTTGTTGGCCAGCAGGATGATCGGCTTGTGCACCTTGCGCAGGCGTTCGGCGAAGATCCGGTCCAGCGAAGTCACGCCTTCGCGGGCGTCCATCATGAACAGGATCAGTTCGGCGTCGTCGATGGCCGCCTCAGTCTGTTCGCGCATCCGCGCCTCGAGGCTTTCGTCAGTGACGTCCTCATAGCCGGCCGTGTCGATCAGCGTCAGGTCCATGTCGCCGATATTGCCGTCGGCATAGCGCCGGTCGCGGGTCACGCCGGGCCGGTCGTCGACCAGCGCGAGGCGCTTGCCGACGAGACGATTGAACAGTGTCGATTTGCCCACATTGGGGCGGCCGACGATGGCGACCTTCAGAGCCATGTCGGCCTTCTAACGTAATTCTGGCTGAAAATCAGCGGATACAGATCAGCTGACCGGTGTCGGTCAGCACATAAAGGGCGCCGTTATAGGCCGCAGGCGCGATATAGGCGGGCGCGCCCAGCTTCAACGTCGTCTGAGCGACGCCCGTCTTCGGATCGAAGGCGACCGCTTCGCCGTAGGAGTTGACCATCACCAGACGGTTCGAGGCCAGCAGCGGGCCGGACCACTGCGGCGTGATGGTGCGACGGCCGAAGCGCAGGAAGCCGCCGACCTTGCGGGCGCGGCCTTCATTCAGCTCGCGAGTCCAGTAGATCTGGCCGGTGTCGCGATTGGCGGTGATCAGCTCGCCGGACTTGGACACGACGAAGACCACGTCGCCGACCGGCAGGGGCGCGTTCACGCCCGTGACCGGCAGTTGCCATTTGGGTTGACCCGAGCGCAGGTCCAGAGCCGACAGCACGCCTGAATGGCTGACGCCATAGACCATGCCGCGGCTGATCACGGGGCGACCGGCCACGTCGCGAACCTCGGACAGGGCGCTGGTGCGGCTGGTGCGCGACAGGGTCTGTTCCCACAGGGACTGGCCGTTCAGGGCGCTCAGCGCCACCAGCTGACCCGAGGCGAAGGGAGCGATGACGGTGTTTCCGGTGACGGCCGGGCTGGAGGCGCGCATCACGCGAGCCGGCTCGGCGATGCCGCGATAGGTCCAGTCCTGGGCGCCGGTGTTGACGTCGAAGGCGAACAGCTGGCTGTCCACGTCCACGACGAAGACGTGCGAACCGACCACCGTCGGCGCGCCGTGAATGGGGGCGTCTACCGGCTGGGTCCAGGCGACGGCCCCGGTATTGGCGTCCAGCGCCGTCATGGAGCGATAGCCGGAGGAAACGAAGACCTTGCCGCCGGCCACGGCGACGCCGCCGCCGAAACCGCCGTTGCGGTCGCGCTCGCCGTTCTTCACGTCGGTCTTCCACAGAACCGCGCCCGTGTCGGCGGAAACGGCCGACACGGTCGATTCGCCGTCCAGCACGAAGATCTTGCCGTCGGCGGCGACGATGGGCGCCATGACGTTGCCGACGCGGGCCGAGCCGCGGCCGATGTCGCGCTTCCAGGCGATCTTGAAGTCCGGCGCGGCGATGACGTGTTCGACTAGGTTTTCCGCCGTGCCGCCCGGCTGGGTCCAGGCCGTCGCGGCCTGCGGACCCGGCAGGAAATAGGTCCGACCGGACAAGGCCGCCGAGGGCGCCAGCTGCTGTTCGAACTCCAGCACAGAGATGCGCTGACCTTCGGACGCCGTCGCTTTAGGATCGCCCTTCTTGCCCAAACCGAAGGGCAGGTTGCGACTGACGGCGCCGCAGGAGGCCATGGTGGCGGCGACGCCGCAGATCAGCGCGACTTTCAGAACTCGGTTCATCGGGGGCGTCCTGTCAGGGGGCGTCACTGTTGGGC
>NZ_JBWKZJ010000052.1:0-14960 GCF_059424365.1 Brevundimonas sp. GW456-12-10-14-LB3 | reverse complement strand
CGGCGGGGGCGGCGGAGGCGGCGGGGCCGCTTCTTCGGCGCCGAAGCTGTAGCGCAGGCCCAGGGTCACGGTGTGCGACTGATCGTAGTCGCCGTCCCATTCGCCGAAGGCGGTGGCGCCGGCGCCCGTGCCGGCCGTGGTCGATTCCCACGAGGCGTCGCCCGTCAGATAGCGGTAGGTCAGGTCGATGTTGGCGCGCTCGCTGACGGCCCAGGCCAGACCGGCGATCGCCTGAGCGGCGAACTTGGTCGAGCTGTCGTCGATGGCGAACGCGGCGCCGCGGTTGGCGCGAAGATTGCCGATGGTGTCGACGTTGACGCGGTTCACGCCGGCGCCCAGGCCGACGAAGGGACGCACGCCCCAGGCTTCATAGCCGAAGTCATAGATGACGTTGGCCATCAGGGTGGCGGACTCGATGTCGCCTTCCGGAGAGAAGCAGCCGCCCGTCGCCGGGGTCACGTTGCACAGGCCCTGGGTGCCCGAAACGGCGCGCACCGTGCCGATGTCGCCCGAGCGGTAGCCGCCTTCGAGCTCGACGCGCCAGTTGGGGTTGAAGCGATAGCCGAGGCGAGCAAAGGCCGCCCAGCCGTTGTTCACTTCATAGTTCCAGTTCGCGCCGGTGGTCGACGACTCGGCGTTGATGTCGTCGATGATGTGGTAGCCGGCGTCGATCGCGCCATACCAACCGTTGGGATCTGCCGAGGCCGCGCCAGCCGACAGGGCCAGGGCGGCCGCTGCGCTGGAGGCCAGCACGATAGTCTTCATACGCATAGGGTATAGCCCTCCGCCTGTTAGAACCTAGGGCGGATCTTACCGCCTAGGCGGCTCTTATCAGCGTTGCCGTGGAAGGTCGAGGCTGAAACTTGACGACGCAAGCTCTGAAATGAGGCGCCGTGCCATTGATGCTACAGATTAAATTGGCCTTCACACGCAGATTCGTCCGAGTTCCGTCGTTTTTCCGTCTTCCGCCGAGGGCCGGCCCAACCTTCAGCTCGCTGCGGAAACGATCTGCATCCCGAGCCATTCGCCCACCAGAGCCGGCTTGTCGGCGCCCTCGATCTCGATCGTCAATTCATGTTTAAGAAGCCAGCGCCCCTCGCCCTTGTCGGTTGCATCCAACAGGCGGAACCGGCCCCGCACGCGAGATCCCGCCGGGACGGGCGCCAGAAACCTCAGCCGGTCGAAACCGTAGTTGACGCCCATGGTCAGACCATCCAGCGGCGCCACGGCGTCATAGCTCATGGCGGACGCCAGACTCAGGGTCAGAAAACCGTGAGCGATGGTTCCGCCGAAGGGCGTCGCCCTCGCCGCCTCGGGATCGACGTGGATGAACTGATGGTCCTCGGTGCAGTCCGCAAAGGCGTCGATCCGATCCTGACCAATCTCGAACCATCGGGACACCCCGACTTCCTGACCGATCAAGGCGTGAAGATCCTGGGTCCGGGTCATGGCCGTCTTCTCCTCCGTCTCTCTATTTTCCAAGACCTTGACCCAGCTCCGGAGCAGTGAAAAGGGTCAACCCTCGAACCGCCCCTCGATGATCGCGGCGTAAAGCCCGGGATCGACATTGCCGCCGGACAGGATCAGGCCTGTCGTCCGGCCCGCGCCCTCGACCTTTCCGGCCAGCAGGGCCGCCAGGGACACCGCCCCGCCGGGCTCCACCACCAGTTTCAGATGGCGGAAGGCGAACCGCACCGCCTCGGCGACCTCGGCGTCGGACACGGTCAGGGCGCCGGCCAGGCGGCGGTTGATCGGCCAGGTCAGGACGCCGGGCATGGGCGCCATCAGGGCGTCGCAGATCGAGGGAGGCCCCGCCGGGCGCCCGACCCGTTCCCCGGCCGCCAGCGACCGGGCCGTGTCGTCATAGGCGTCGGGCTCGACCACCAGGACGCGGGTCTCGGGGCTGCGCTCGGCCATGACCAGATTGATCCCGGCCATCAGCCCGCCGCCCGAGGCGCCGCACAACAGCTGATCCATCGGCGCGTCGGCCTGGTCCATCATCTCCAGCGCCGTCGTCCCCTGGCCCTCGATGATGAAGGGATCGTCGAACGGCGGCACCAGGACGCAGCCCCGCTCTGAGGCTATGGCGGCGCCGATTTCCTCGCGGCTCTCGGTCCAGCGATCATACAGCCGCACCTCCCCGCCGAAGCCGATCACCCCCTCGACCTTAACCTTTGGGGAATCGGACGGCATGACGATGATCGCCGGCGTCCCCACCAGGGCGGCGGCGGCGGCCACCCCCTGGGCGTGGTTGCCGGACGAAAAGGCCACCACCCCGCGTCTCTTCTCCTCGGCATTCAGCCGGCTGATGCGGTTATAGGCGCCGCGAAACTTGAAGGCCCCGGCGATTTGCAGGTTCTCCGCCTTCATCAGAACCCGGCCGCCGACCACGGCGTTCAGGGCAGGGCTCTCGATCAGGGGCGTGCGGACGGCGACACCGTCGATCTGGCGGGCGGCGTCGAGAACGCCTTCATAGCTGGGCAGGTGCGTCGTCATATGCTCCCCTTAGCCCGACCGCAGGCGTCGCCCAAGACGGCGCAGGGAGAGAAAGACAATGAGCCTGATCCTCGCCATCGACCAAGGCACGACCTCGACCCGGGCCATCGCCTTCGAGGTCCGGGACCACGACCTGCGCCCGGTCGCCGTCAGCCAGATCGAGCTGGCTCAGCATTTCCCCCGCTCCGGCTGGGTCGAGCATGACGCGGGCGAAATCTGGTCCGCCACCCTCCAGACCTGCCGCGAAGTGGTGCGCCAGGCGGGCGGGGTCGACCGGTTCGCCGCCGTGGGCCTGACCAACCAGCGCGAGACGTCGGTGATCTGGGACGCCGCGACGGGGGAGCCCCTGCACCGCGCCATTGTCTGGCAGGACCGCCGCACCGCCGAGGTGACCGCCCGCCTGACCGCCGAGGGGCGTGAGCCGGGTGTCCAGTCCGCCACCGGCCTGATCCTCGACCCCTATTTTTCCGCGACCAAATTCGCCTGGCTGCTGGACGCCGTGCCCGGCTCGCGCGAGCGCGCCGCGCGGGGCGAGGTGAAACTGGGCACGATCGACGCCTGGCTGATCTGGAAACTGACCGGCGGCCGAGTTCACGCCACCGACGCCGCCAATGCGTCGCGTACAGCCCTGATGGATCTGAAGACGGTCGAGTGGCGCGACGACCTGTGCGTCCTGTTCGACGTGCCGCGCCAGGCCCTCGCCGCCATCGTCCCCTGCGCCGGCCGTATCGGCGAGACCGATCCGGCGCTGTTCGGCCGCCCCCTGCCCATCGCCGGATCGGCGGGCGACCAGCAGGCCGCCCTCGTCGGCCACGGCGCCCTCACGCCGGGCGACGCCAAGATCACCTACGGCACCGGCGCCTTTCTGGTGGCCAATGTCGGCGCCGAGCCGGTGGCCTCGACCCGCCGTCTCCTCGGCACGCTCGGCTACCAGGCCGAGGGCCGCACCGCCTATGCGCTGGAGGGGTCGATCTTCTCGGCCGGCTCGGCGATCCAGTGGCTGAGGGACGGGGTCAAGCTGATCTCTGAATCCCGCCAGTCCGAAGCCCTGGCCCAGAGCCTAGCCGACAACGGCGGGGTCTATCTGGTCCCCGGCTTCACCGGCCTGGGCGCCCCCTGGTGGGAGCCGGAGGCGCGCGGAACCGTGGTCGGGCTGACGCGGGATTCCGGCCCGGCCCATTTCGTCCGCGCGGCGCTGGAGGCCCTGGCCTATCAGACCCGGGATCTGCTCGACGCCCTGGCCCAGGACGGCGCCCCGCCCCTGAAGACCCTGAAGGTGGACGGCGGCGTCACCGCCAACAGTTTCGCCATGCAGTTCGTCGCCGACATCTGCGAGGTCGAGGTCGAACGTCCGGCCTTCCAGGAGATGACGGCCCTGGGCGCTGCGCGTCTGGCGGCCCTGGGCGTGGGTCTGATCTCTGATCTTCAGGCCTGTCCGGCCGAGGCCCCGGCCTGCTGGAAGCCCCGAATGAGGCCTCAGGAACGCGACCGTCTGCTTTCAGGCTGGCGTCGCGCGGTCAAGGCCGCCATCATCGCCGCGCCGGAGCGCGCCTAAGACGCGGGCGGCTCTAGGGAAACGCTGAAAGAACCGACTGGGCTGTACATGACCGACGCCTCCGCCGCCGACGCGCCTCTGCAGGATGCTCAAACCGCCTTTTCCGGCACGCGCGAGGTCGATCCCCGCTACCGGCTGGACGAGGCGGGGCTGGACGCCTGGATGACCGAAAACGTCGCGGGCTACGCCGGCCCTCTGACGGTGCGCCAGTTCAAGGGCGGTCAGTCCAATCCCACCTATGAGCTGACCACCCCGACCGCCGCCTATGTGCTGCGCCGCAAGCCGCCGGGCCTGCTGTTGCCCAGCGCCCACGCCGTCGATCGCGAATTCCAGGTCATCTCCGCCCTGGCCGCCCAGGGCTTTCCCGTGGCCAGGCCCCACGCCCTCTGCCTGGACGAGGGCGTCATCGGCTCGATCTTCTATGTGATGGACAAGGTGGAGGGCCGTATCTTCTGGGATCTGAAACTGCCCGGCCTCAGCCCCGCCGAGCGCCGGGCCATCTATCACGCCCAGACCGACGCCCTGGCCCGGCTTCATGCCTTCGATCCCGCCGCCATCGGCCTGGCCGACTATGGCAAGGCCGGCAACTATTTCGCCCGTCAGGTCGGCCGCTGGACCAAACAGTATCGCGCCTCGGAGACCGAGGCCGTCCCCGCCATGGACCGGCTGATCGCCTTCCTGCCGGACAGTCTCCCGCCGGAGGGTCCCTGCCGCATCGTCCACGGCGACTTCCGCCTGGACAATATGATCCTGGCTGAAGACCGGGCGGACGTCCGCGCCGTTCTGGACTGGGAGCTGTCGACCCTGGGCGATCCCATGGCCGACTTCTCCTATCTGCTGATCGCCTGGGCCATTCCCGCCAGCCTGCGAAACGGCCTCGCCGGCGCCGATCTGGAGGCCCTGGGCATTCCCTCTGTCGAGGAGACGGTGGACCGCTACGCCGCCGCCGCTGGGATGCGACCGGCCGATCTCGACTGGCTCTACGCCTATAATCTGTTCCGTCTCGCCGCCATCTGCCAGGGCATCGCCGGCCGTGTCCGCGACGGCACGGCGGCCAGCGCCCACGCCCGCAGCATGGCCGCCCAGGTCGGGCCGCTCAGCGAGGCGGCCTGGACGTTTGCCAAGAAGGCGGGGGCCTGATCCGCCTCGGCTTCAGCCGTCTCGATCCGCCCCGCCAAACCCGGAGGTCGGCCTGCGGACGGCGGCGCCCAGAATACGCCGATCCGCCTTGTCCTGAATCATCACGACCACAGCGTCCTCGTCCCGCGTCTGAGGCAGAGGGTACAACATCGGCCGGCCCCGCCAGTCGCCCAGGCGCGTGACGTCGCGGACCACATTCAGCTGGCGCACCTCGCGGCCGCGGTTTTCGCCGCGACCGACCTCGACCACCTGGACCCCCGGCGTATAGGTGACGGCCAGAACCTCGGCCCCGCCCGCCGGGACGCGGCCCGAGCCGACGCCGACCTGACCGCCGCCTTGGCGGAACTCGATCTCGGGCGGCCAAGCGCGGCGGCCCGCCGCCTCGAGGATGGCGGTCTCAAGCTCAGGTCCGCGCACGCCCGAGACCTGTCGGCGGCCGTCGATGACCACCTGGGGCGTGGAGACGCCGCGCTGACGCAGGGCGGCGCGATAGGCCCGCTGGCGCTGAGAAAACTCAGGCTTGGCGAAGGTGTCGGTCCAGCCCAGATAGTCCCAATAGTCGACGCCATAGGTCAGGGCGATGACGCGCGGCTCCGCCGCCGCCCGCTCGACCGTCGCATTGGCCTCCAGACAGGCGCCGCACCCCTGGGCGGTGAACAGTTCGACCACGACCGGCGGTCCGGCGGGGACGACGTGCCGCCCCGGCCGCGAGGCGGCGGGCTGGGCGACCGATCCAGCGCATAGGACGGCGCCCGCCGTGATCGTCGCTGCAATGATCCCGATCCTGTGTCTCATGGCGACGTTCTTAACCGGCGGGCGCGCAGGCGGGGGTCATAAGTGCGTGACCCTCGCCTGCGGCGGCCTTCAGTCCATCAGCTGCTGGGCGAGATAGACATAGTGGCGGGCCCAGCGCCGCGCGTTGGCCACCGGATCGGCGTCGTTCGAGTGACCGCCGGCCGTGTCCTCATAATAGAGATGGTCGTGGCCCTGGTCCCCCAGCCGGGCGGCGAACTTGCGCGCATGGCCCGGATGGACCCGGTCGTCGCGGGTGTTGGTCGTGATGTAGACGCGCGGATAGTCCTCGTCGGGCCGCAGCTGCTGATAGGCCGAGTACCGGGCGATCCATTTCGCCTCCTCCGGAATGCGCGGATCGCCGTATTCGCCGATCCAGGAGGCGCCGGCCGGCAGCTCGTGATAGCGGAGCATGTCGATCAGCGGGCTTTCGATCACCGCGGCGTTGAACAGCTCCGGATGCTGGGTGATCGACACCGAGGTCAGGACCCCGCCGTTCGACCGGCCGTAGATCCCCAGACGACGCGGGCTGGCGATCCCCCGGCGCTCCAGATCGCGCGCCACGGCGGCGAAGTCGTCAAAGGCCTTCTGACGGTTTCCGTCCAGGGCCGCCTGGTGCCAGTCGGGCCCGAACTCGCCGCCGCCGCGGATATTGGCCTGGACGAAGACCCCGCCCCGCTCCAGCCACAGCTTGCCCATCTCGGGCTTGTAGGCCGGGTTCAGACTGACCTGGAACCCGCCGTAGCCGAACAGGATCGTCGGGTTCGACCCGTCCAGCCTCATGTCGCGCGGGCGGGTGATGAAATAGGGGATCTTAGTCCCGTCGGTCGAGGTCGCCTCGTACTGCTCCACCACATGGGTCGAGGCGTCGAACTTGGCCGGAGCGGATTTCAGCTCGGTCAGGGTGGTGGAGCCGACCGAGGCGAGGCTCAGGGTCGGCGGGGTCAGGAAGCCCTGGGTCGAGACGAAGACCTGGCCCTTGGACTTGGAGGAGTCGCCCAGCCCCACCGCGATGTTTTCTGGCGTCGCCACATCCTGGCGGCGCCAGCCGAATTCGCCCCGGTTCTCGAAGATCGCCAGCCGCCCGGCCACATTGTCGGACAGGGAGGCGACGACCTGGCGATCCAGCACCCGCACGTCGCCCAACGACTGACGGGCGGCCGGCTCATAGATCAGAAGGGCCTGGTTGCTGACGCTCAGATCGTCGCGGTCGGACCGCAGATGGTTCAAGGGTATGGAAAGCAGGGAACCGGGCTTGTAGGCGAGGCCGTTGAAGGTCCAGGCCTCGTCATTCGAGACGATCAGCAGGCCCCCCTGCGCTCCGAAGACGCTGACCCGGTCCGGCAGGGCCAGTTTCACCGTCGATCCGTCATGGGCCATCATCCAGGTTTCGGAGCGGAAGGTGTCCAACGGGCGGGTGATGATCACCGCCGTGACCCGGCCGGTCTTGTCGCGATAGACCGCCGGGCTGACGCCGTAGCCGCCGTCCGAGGCGTCGCCGCGATAGTCTTCGACCGCCTGGGCCAGGGTCTGGCCCCGCTTCAGGGTCTTGACGATGAAGGGATAGCCGGACTCCGTCAGACTGCCGGGTCCGAAGTCGGTGGCGACCAGGAGCGTGTCGCGGTCCAGCCATTCGATCCGGTGCTTGCCCTCGGGCAGGTTGAAGCCCCCGTCCACGAAACGCTTGGTGGTCAGGTCGAACTCGCGCACCACCACCGCATCCTTGCCGCCGTCCGACAGATTGATCAGGCAGCGGGTCTCGTCCGGCGCCAGGCAATCGGCGCCCTTGAACACCCAGTCCTTGCCCTCGGCTTTCGACAGGGCGTCGATGTCCAGCAGGGTCTCCCACTGCGGGGTCGCGGTGCGGTAGCTCTCTAGCGTCGTGCGACGCCAGACGCCCTTGGGATTGGTCGCGTCCTGCCAGAAGTTGCCGACGCCGTCGCCGAGGAAGGACGGGCTGGGAATCCGGTCCGTGGCGGTCAGGATCGCCTGGGCCTCGGCCCGGAAGGTCTCATAGCGCGGGTCGCCGGTCAGGACGGCCAGGGACTTGCGGTTCTCCTCGGCCACGAAAGCCATGGCCTCAGCCCCGTCCACCTGCTCCAGCGCCAGATGGTCGTCGGCCGCCGCGACGCCGGCCGGGGTCAGGTCGCGGGGGAAGTGCGGCGGGGGAGCGTCGTTGGTCGATACGACGACTTCATCTGAACCGATCTCAACGGGCGTGCCCGCACAGGCCCCCATCAGAAGCGCCGGAATGGCGGCGGACAGGATCAGTTGACGCATCTAAAAACTCCGCTCATCCCGGCGAAAGCCGGGACCCAGATCTTTGAGCGTTCGGCGCCGCCCATTCGTACTGAACTCGATCCCAGCCGCCGAACCTCGCGAAAGCACTGGGTCCCGGCTTTCGCCGGGATGAGCGGAAAGAAAAGACCCTATTCCTTCGCCGGCGTGTCCATCAGCCGCCGCGACAGATAGGTGTATTCCAGCGCCAACCGCCGCGCCGTCTCTTGCAGGTTGGCCCCCGCCGCATGGCCGCCGTCGGTGTTCTCATAGAAGAGCACCGGATAGCCCAGCTCTTCCAGACGCGCCGCCGCCTTGCGGGCGTGGCCCGGATGGACCCGGTCGTCCTTGGTCGAGGTGTGGATGAAGACCTCTGGATAGGGCTGGCCCGCGCGCAGGTTCTGATAGGGCGAATAGGCCTGGATCCAGGCGCGCTGTTCGGGAATGTCCGGATCGCCGTATTCCCCGATCCAGCTGGCGCCGGCCAGAAGCTTGTGGAAGCGCAGCATGTCGAACAGGGGCACCTGGATGACGGCCGCATTGATCAGGTCCGGCCTCTGGGTCAGCATGGCCCCCATGAACAGGCCGCCCTGCGAGCCGCCCATGATCCCCAGCTTCGGCTGACTGGTGATCTTGCGCGCGATCAGGTCCAGGGCCACGGCCTGGAAGTCCTCGTGCGCGCGCTGGCGGTTCTGCTGCAAGGCCGCCTCGTGCCAGCGCGGGCCGAACTCGCCGCCGCCGCGCGTATTGGCGATGACATAGACCCCGCCCCGCTCCAGCCACAGCTTGCCGACCGTCGCCGAATAGCCGGGCAGCAGCGAGCTTTCGAAGCCGCCGTAGCCGTACAGCAGGGTCGGGTTCGTCCCATCCAGCGGCATGTCCGCCTTATGGACCACGAAATAGGGGATCATCGTCCCGTCGGCCGAACGGGCCTCGTGCTGCTCCACCGTCATGCCGGTCGCGTCGAACTTGGCCGGCATGGACTTGACCTGATCAACCGCCCCGGTCGCGGCGTCCGCCAGCCACAGGCTGGACGGGTTCAGATAGCCGGTGACGCTGACGAAGATCTTGTCGTCGATCTCGGAGGCCGAACCGACGCCGACCGAGACGTTCTGCGGCAGGTCCAGGGTCGAATAGGTCCATTCGGTCTCGCCGGGACGATAGACCCGAACCGAACCGCGCACATTGTCGTACAGGGCCACGACCAGGGTGTTGCGGGTCGCGTTCACACCCTCGACCGCCTGGCGCTCGGTCGGGCGCAGCACCAGGACGGCAGGCGTCGCCGGATCTTCCAGCCAGGCGTCCAGCGGCCAGGCGATCAGGTCGCCGCTCTTGAAGTCCTGCCCGGACGGCGCGGTCCAGTCCTGTTTCAGCGACACCACCAGCTGGCCGTCCACCAGGCCGGTGATGTCCGACTTGGCCGGCAGGGCCAGTTTGACCACGGCCCCGTCGTCGGTGACGCGATAGGTCTCGGACGAATAGAAGTCGATCGACCGGTTGATCAGGGTCGCTTTCAGCACCCCGTCTGCGTCGCGCAGCGTATAGCCGGACACCGACACATCCGTCGGCTCGCCCATGAACAGGACGTCGGCCTGATCCAGATTCTCGCCGCGCCGCATCCGCTTGACCACCATCGGATAGCCCGAGTTGGTCAAGGTGCCGGGGCCGAAGTCGCGCGCGACCAGAAGGGTGTCCTTGTTGATCCAGCTCGCCCCGCCCTTGGATTCCGGCAGATAGATCCCGCCTTCGACGAAGCTGCGGGTCACGCTGTCGAATTCGCGCAGGGTCACCGCGTCCTTGCCGCCGTTGGACAGGCTGATAAGGCAGTAGCGCTCTTCGGGGGCCAGGCAGGTCGAGCCCTTATAGACCCAGTTCGCGCTCTCGGCCTCGGCCAGGGCGTCGATGTCCAGAACCGTCTCCCACTGGGGCTCGGCGGTCTTGTAGGAGTCCAGGGTCGTGCGCCGCCAGACGCCGCGCACATGCTGGGCGTCCTGCCAGAAGTTGTCGATATGGCCGTCGTGGGTGAAGCCCGGCGAAGGGATGCGGTCGCGCGACTGGACGATTTCCAGCGCCTGCTGGTGCAGGGTTGCATAGCGGGGATCCCCCTGCAGAACGCCGAGCGAATGGGCGTTGTGCGCCTTCACCCATTCCATAGCCCGTTCGCCCTCGACCTCCTCCAGCCAGACATAGGGGTCGGTCGCCTCGCTGGTCGCGAAGGCGGGGGCGGAGGAGGCGGTCTGGGCCATGGATACCGAGGTCAGGCTGGTGGAGGCGAGAAGGGCCGCGAGCACGGCGGCGGATGAGCGGATCATGGACAGTCCCCGAAATGACGACCGGCACCTTAACGACGGCCCGCCCGGCGGCAAGGCGAGGCGGCCGACCCTTACGGTTTTGTCATCTTCGCTCAGCCCTCGTCGGGAATGCAAAGCAGATTGCCGCAGGCCTTGCAGTGGACGGCGTCCGGTTCATGCGTCTGAAGGCCGCAGCGGTCGCAGGGGTGGCGGACCTTGTGCGGCTTGATGATGGCCTGGGCCAGCCGCAGGAACAGGGTGATCCCCACCAGCATGATGGCGATGGACAGAAGCCGGCCTGCGGACCCCGGCAGGGTGACGTCGCCGAAGCCGGTGGTCGTCAGGGTCGCCACGGTGAAATAGAGGGCGTCCACATAGCCGCTGATCCCGTCATGCCCCAGGAAGGTGGCGTAGACGAAACCGGTCACGACGAAGACGAAGGTCACGAGACCGGACAGGGCCCGCACCACCGCCTCCACCCGCGTATCGTCATAGCGGGAGCCGACGGTCCGCCAGAAGAAGTCCGAATTCAGCAGGGTCCACAGCCGCAGCAGCCGCAGGAAGCCCAGGTTGAACAGCCAGATCGGGAACAGCAGGGTCGCCAGGACGAACAGGTCCAGCCAGACGATCGGCTTCTTCAGCCAGTCGCGAATGTCCGAATAGGCATAAGCCCGCGCCGCCAGATCGGCCGCGAGCAGGGCGGCGATCAGATAGTCCAGCACATAGAAGGCCCACCCCATGTTCTTCAGTATGGGCGAGGCCAAAAAGAAGGCGATGATGGTGAAATCGACGGCGATGACGGTCAGTCGGAACCGCACCGCCGGCGGCTGGCTGCCGTGATACAGATAGCGCAGCCGGGCGCGCAGACGCAGGCTGTCGGGCTTGCCTTCAACGACCGTCGGTTCGAGTTCGATCTCAGACGCCTTTCATCCGGCGGCGCGTGTCAGGGGGCGGGCCGCAGCGGGCCAATCAATCGCGAACCGCCGTCCATGTCCAACGGTTCCGAGAGCCGAGCCGTTTCCTCACGGCCGGAGCCGGCCTATATTCCGGCCATGACCCGATCCTTCGTCAAGATGAACGGCGCCGGCAACGACTTCGTCGTTATCGACGCCCTGGGCGCGCCCTTCCGGCCGACGCAGGATCAGATCACGACCCTGGCCGACCGCGCCTCGGGGGAAGGGTTCGACCAGCTGATCGCCATCGAACCGTCCGACACGGCAGACGCCTTCATGCGGGTCTGGAACGCCGACGGCTCCATGGTCGAGACCTGCGGCAACGCCCTGCGCTGCGTGGGCTGGCTGCTGATGGAGGCCAAGGGCTCCGACCGGGTCGTCATCGACACCGCCGCAGGCCCGACCACGGCGTCCCGCGCCGGCGACCACAGGGTGACGGTCGATATGGGCCGGCCCCGGCTGGACTGGACCGAAGTCCCCCTGGCCGAAGAGATGGACACCCGCGGGATCGAGCTTCAGCTCGGCCCCATCGACGCGCCGATCCTGCACACGCCGGGCGCCGTCTCCATGGGCAATCCGCACGTCGTCTTCTTCACCGACCGGCAGGATGACGCCTTCGTGACCGGCTCCGGCTCCCTGTTCGAACACCACCCCCTGTTTCCCGAAGGGGTCAATGTCGGCTTCGCCCATGTGCTGGACCGCGGCCATATCCGGCTTCGGGTCTGGGAGCGGGGCGCCGGCCTGACCAAGGCCTGCGGCACCGGCGCCTGCGCGGCCCAGGTCGCGGCGGTCCGGCGCGGCCTGACCGACCGCAAGGCCACCGTGGTCGTCGACGGCGGCGAGCTGACGATAGACTGGGATCCGGCGACGGACCATGTGCTGATGACCGGCCCGGTCGAGGTCGAGCGCACCGGCACCCTGCCCTTCTGACAGTATGGGCGGTTGACGCTGACGTGAAGGGAAGCTTGCGCTGAGGCGTGTGCCCCTTCCGGAGCGTCAAGGCTTGGCGCGGCGCGTCCCAACCTCTAGGACACGAACTGTTACAGCTGCGCCGAACCCTGGACGTCCCGATGCCCGATCTGACAGAAAAACAGACCTTCTCCGACCAGGAGGCGCTGGATTTCCACCGCATCCCCACGCCGGGGAAGATCTCGATGGCCCCGACCAAGCCGATGGCGACCCAGCGCGACCTGTCGCTGGCCTATTCGCCGGGCGTGGCCGTGCCGGTCCTGGCCATCGCCCAGGATGCGGACAAGGCTTACGAATACACCTCCAAGGGCAATCTGGTCGCCGTCATCTCGAACGGCACCGCCATTCTGGGCCTGGGCAATCTGGGCCACATGGCCTCCAAGCCGGTGATGGAGGGCAAGTCGGTCCTGTTCAAACGCTTCGCCGATGTGGACAGCTTCGACGTCCAGGTGAAGACCACCGATCCGGACGAGTTCATCACCGTGGTGAAGAACATCGGCGACACCTGGGGCGGCATCAATCTGGAGGACATCAAGTCCCCCGAATGTTTCGTCATCGAGAGCGAACTTCAGGACCTGCTGGACATCCCCGTCTTCCATGACGACCAGCACGGCACCGCCATCATCTCCACCGCCGGCCTGATCAACGCCTGTCATGTCGCCGGCAAGCGGCTGGACGAGGTCAAGGTGGTTCTGGCCGGCGCCGGCGCCGCAGGCCTGTCCTCCATCGCCCTGATGAAGGCCGCCGGGGTCAAGGCCGAGAACACGGTCATCTGCGACAAGGACGGCGTGGTCTACAAGGGCCGCGAACACGGCATGGACCAGTGGAAGGCCGCCCATGCGACCGACACGCCCCACCGCACCCTGGCCGAGGCCATGGTCGGCGCCGATGTGGTGCTGGGCCTGTCCGCCAAGGGCGCGATCACCAAGGAGATGGTGGCCTCCATGGCCCCCAATCCGATCATCTTCGCCATGGCCAACCCCGATCCCGAGATCACGCCGGAAGACGTCAAGTCGGTCCGGTCCGACGCCATCATCGCCACCGGCCGCTCGGACTATGTGAACCAGGTCAACAACGTCCTGGCCTTCCCCTATCTGTTCCGGGGCGCCCTGGACGTGCGGGCCCGCCGGGTGAACCATGAGATGAAGGTGGCCTGCGCCCAGGCCCTGGCCGCCTTGGCGCGCGAGGACGTGCCGGACGAGGTCGCCGCCGCCTATCGCGGCCGCAAGCTGAAGTTCGGCCCGGACTACATTATCCCGACCCCCTTTGATCCCCGGCTGATCTGGTACATCCCGCCCTTCGTCGCCCAGGCGGCGATGGATTCGGGCGTGGCCCGCGTCCAGATCGACGACATGGACGCCTATCGCAACGCCCTGCGCTCGCGCGTCGATCCGTCCGCCGCCCTGATGCAGAAGATCAACTCGGCCGTGCGCGGCGGACCCAACAAGCGCATCGTTTTCGCCGAGGGCGAGGAGCCGGCCGTCATCCGCGCCGCCTGGGGCTTCAAACAGGCCGATCTGGGCACCCCCATCCTGGTCGGACGCGAGGATCTGATCCGCCAGAACGCCGCCGAGGCCGGGCTGAATTTCGACGATCTGGGCATAGAGATCACCAACGCCCGCGTCTCCGGCCACAATGTCGAGGACACCGACTGGCTGTACGAGAAGCTGCAGCGTCGCGGCTATCTGCGCCGCGACGTTCAGCGGATGATCAACCAGGACCGCAACTATTTCGCCGCCACCCTGGTCGCCAAGGGCCGGGCCGACGCCATGGTCGCCGGCGTCACCCGCAACTTCAACATGGCCCTGAAAGAGGTCCAGCGCGTCCTGGACGTGGACGACACCCTGATCGGCCTGTCGATCCTGCTGGCCAAGGGCCGGACCCTGTTCGTCGCCGACACCACCATTCACGAACTGCCGGACGCCGCTGAGCTGGCGGACATCGCGATCAAGGCCGCCGAGACGGTGCGCAAGCTCGGTCGCAATCCGCGCGTGGCCTTCCTCAGCTATTCCACCTTCGGCAATCCGCCCGGCGACCGGGCCGAAAAGGTTCGCGAGGCGATCCGCATCCTGGACAAGAAGGGCGTCGACTTCGAATACGAGGGCGAAATGCCCCCCGAGGTCGCCCTAGATCCCAAGGGCCATCTCGCCTACGCCTTCAACCGCCTGACCAAGCCGGCCAACGTCCTGGTCATGCCGGCCATCCACTCGGCCGCCATCTCGACCAAGCTGGTCCAGGCCTTGGGCGGCGCGACCGTCATCGGACCGCTGCTGGTCGGGCTGGAGAAGCCGGTCCAGATCGTCTCCCTGGGCGCTTCGGTCAGCGAGATCATCACCGCCGCCACCTTCGCCGCCTATGACGCCGGCCCCGCCTTCCAGGGCTCGGGCCTGACCTCGGCGCCGCGTCCGCCCGCCGCCGTGGTCGAAAAGCCGAGCACGGCGGTGCCCCCCACCGTCTGATCATGAGCGAACCCGGCCTCTTCCCCCC
>NZ_JBWKZJ010000051.1:0-17594 GCF_059424365.1 Brevundimonas sp. GW456-12-10-14-LB3 | reverse complement strand
CCCCTCCGCCGCCGCCGCCGCCGACGACGACGGACTATTACGGCGACCTGCCGCCGCCCGGCAATGTTCCGCCGCAAGCCCCGCCCCGCCAGTACTACGCCCAGGAACCGGGCGAGCGCGGCTGATCAGATCAGGGCGATGCTTTCGGCGACGGCCAGGGCGGCGGCGCGGGGGTCGGCCGCCGCCGTGATCGGCCGGCCGATCACCAGATGGGTGGCGCCGGCCTGAAGCGCAGCCTCGGGCGTGGCGGCGCGGGCTTGATCGTCCAGGGCCGACCCCGCAGGCCGAACGCCGGGCGTCACGATCAGAAAGTCGGGCCGGCCGGCGGCCTGTGCGATCTCGCGCACCCGGGCCGCCTCCTGCGGGCTGGAGACCACCCCGTCGATCCCCGCCTCAAGCGCCTGCCGCACACGCAGCTCCACCAGTTCGGCCGGCGACAGACTGTGGTCGTCCGCCGCCAGATCCTCGGCCGTCAGGCTGGTCAGAACGGTCACGCCCAAAACCTTGAGCCCTGATCCGGCCACGCCCCGCGCCGCCGCCGCCATGACCTGGGGCCGGGCGTGGACGGTGAGCAGGTCGCAACCCGAGGCCGCCAGATTCGCCGCCGCCTTTTCGACCGTCGCGCCGATGTCGTGCAGCTTCCAGTCCAGAAACACCTTGCGGCCCTCGGCCTTCAGGTCGCGCGCCAGCTCCATGCCGCCGACGGCGAACAGCTGCAGCCCGATCTTGTAGAAGCCCGCCGCATCCTGAACCCGCCCGACCAGGGCGGCGGCCTCTGCGACCGTCGGCACGTCCAGGGCGCAGATGATCCGTTCGTCGGGACCGCGATTGGGGGCGACGGTTTGGACCTGGGTCATCGACGGACTCGCGCTGAGCGGCTATGCCGGAACGCTGAAGGTGCGTCGGCGCGGCCGGCGTGTGGAATTTCAAGAGCGAGGCGAGGCGATGAACGCGGTCGATCTGGGTGTCAACCTGTTCGTGACCCTGTTCGCCCTGTTGGACCCGATCGGCAATCTGCCGATCTTCGCCGCCGCGACCGCCGGGGCCACCCTGCGTCAGCGGATCTCGGTCTCGGCCCTGATCTGCCTGTTCGCCATGCTGTTCCTCAGCTTCTTCCTGTTCACGGGCTTGGGCCTGCTGCAGTTCTTCGGCATTTCCCTGGCGGCCTTCCGCATCGCCGGGGGCATTTTGCTGCTGTTCCTGGGGCTGGACATGGCGCGCGGGGACTTTCTGGCGATGTTCGCCGACAAGGACGCCTTGAGCGACAGCAAGGATGTGCGCGGCTACGCCCGCCGGCGGTTCCAGCGTCTGGTCGTGCCCTTCGCCATCCCGCTGATGATCGGTCCGGGCGCCATCTCGGCCGTGATCATCAATGCGGGCGAGGCCGCTCAACTGGGTTACGCCGGCATGGCGGGCTCGGTCGTCGCCATCGCCGCCGCCTGCGTCGTCTCCTGCATCTGTTTCGCCCTCACCGGCTATCTGAGCCGGGTGCTGGGCGAGGTCGGCATGGCCATCATCGTCAAGGTGCTGGGCCTGATCCTGTGCGCCCTGGCCATCCAGTTCATCCTGCTGGGCCTGGGCGAAGCCATCCCCGGCATGATCTCCGGCGCCGTGACCACCCCCTATCCCGCCGCCTCCTGAAGCTTCAGTCGGCGGCGTCCTCGATGGCGTGGATGTCGTCGTCGGACAGGCCGAAATGGTGGCCGATCTCGTGGATCAGGACATGGGCGATCAGCTCGGCCAGGCCCACGTCGCCGCGCTCGCACCATTCGTCCAGTATGGGGCGGCGATACAGGAAGATCCGCGAGGGCTCGGGCGCCGGCCCCAGGCTGTCGCGCCGCCCGATGTCCACCCCGTAGTAGAGGCCGGTCAGTTCGAAGGGGTCTTCGATCTCCATCTCGGCCAGGGTCTGTTCGTCGGCGAAGTCGTCGATGCGGAACACCACCTCCCCCGCCGCCGCCCTGAACTCGGCCGGCAGGGCGTCGAAGGCCTGACGGGCCAGACGCGCGAAATCGTCCAGGGAGGGGGCGAAAAGGTCGGGAGCGGGCTCTGTCATCCGTCCGCTATCGCCGCGGTCGGCGGGGCGCGCAACGGGGCGCGATGACGCGATCGGAGGGTCTGACTTTTTCGTGCTGCATTGAGGTATGGTAAAGGCGAATCAGGGCGCGGGACTCAAGGACAAGAATGGCCGAGGCCGACATCGCCTATGTCGCCACTGCAGGCGCAGCCGGACTGGCCTTGGGCGTCAGCGCCTGGGCCTTGCGGCTGCGCGCGCGTCTGAGCGCCGCCGTCGCCGCCGCCGAGCGGGACCGTGACGCCGCCCAGGCCGATCTAAGCCGCCACGACAGCATGTTGCGCGCCTTCGACGACGTCAGCCTGGCCTTGACGGCCGAAGGCGAGGCGAGCGGCGCGCCCATCGGCCCCGCCGAACTGATCGCCCGACTGACCGCCTCGGACGCCGCCGCGGGGTCGGGCATGGATCAAGGCGAGGCGGGCGAGGCCATACTGACGCGGCTGAGGTTGAGCCATGCGGTTTCGATCGACGCCCTGGTCGAGGCCGGAAAGGCGTTCGAGAGCTTGATCGATCTCGGCGACGTCGAGCCTTGGCGCGTCGAAGGCCGGGTCGCCGGCGGGGTGGCCTGGCTGCGCCTGTCGCCGGCGTCGCGCGTGGTCCTGACCGGAGCCGATGCGACCGAGAGCGGCCTGTCTCTGCTGGGCGACGCCTCGCCGATTCCGACCTGGATCGTGGACGGCGCCGGACGACTGGCCTGGGCCAACCGCGCCTGGCTGACCGAGATCGGCGCCCAGACGGTGGATGAGGCGCTGGACAAGGGCCTGTCGTTCGACCGCGGGGCCGACGCCCTGATCGCCGAGGCGGGCCGGCTGGGGCTGCGTCAGGAAGGGTTCCGCTGGACGACCGGCGGCGGCCATCGCCGGGCCTGGCGGATCATCGCCGAACCGGCGGCCGGCGGCGCCGTGACCGCCTTCGCCATCGAGGTGACGGAGGCCGAAGAGACCCGCGACACCCTGCGCCGCCACGTCGACGCCCACGACGAGACGCTGAACCACCTCGCCGATGCGGTCGCCATCTTCGGCCCCTCCAAACGCCTGGCCTTTCACAACACCGCCTTCCAGACCCTGTTCGACCTGGACCCCGCCTGGCTGGACGAACGGCCGACCCATGCCGAGCTGCTGGACCGGCTGCGCCAGCGCCGCCGCCTGCCGGAGGTGGTGGACTACGCCGGATGGAAGGCCCGCGAGCTGGAATTCTACGGCGCGTCCCAGGCCGCGCCGGACGACAGCTGGTCCCTGCCCGACGGGCGGACGCTCCGAGTCGTGCGCCAGCCCCATCCGCTGGGCGGCATATTGCTGATCTTCTCGGACATCACCGACGAACTGAATCTGCGCAGCCGGTTCAACGCCCAGATCCAGGTGCAAAGGGCGACGCTCGACAAGCTGAACGACGCCGTCGCCGTCTTCGGCTCGGACGGGCGGCTGCGGCTGCACAATGAAGCCTTCGAGACCTTCTGGCGTCTGCCCGGCGATCGGATCGCCGCCTCGATCGACTTCGACGCCCTGGCCGAACTGTGCAAGGCCGTCCTGCCCGATCCGGCCCTGTGGCTGGGATTGAAGGCCCGCGTCGCCGATCCGGACCCCGAAAGCCGCATCGCCATCTCGGGCGAGGGGCGCACGATCGACGGCCGCATCGCCGCCTGGCAGACCCGCCCCCTGCCGGACGGCGCCACCCTGGTCGCCTTTTCCGACGTGACGGCCCGTCGGGGCCTGGAACAGGCCCTGGTTCAGCGCGAACAGGCCCTGGCGGAAAGCCAGGCCTTGAAGCGCGAGTTCGTGGGCAATGTCTCCTATGAACTCCGCACGCCTTTGACGACGATCGTCGGCTATTCCGAACTGCTGGAGACGATGGGCGATCTGCCCGAGCGCAGCCGCCAGCATGCGGGCGCCATCCGCGTCGCCGCCGTCCAGCTGGCCCGCTCGATCGACGACGTTCTGGACATGGCCCAGATCGACGCCGGCGAGATGGAGCTGTCGCTGGGCGACGTCCGGGTCTGCGACCTGCTGAACGAGGCGGCCGAAAAGGTGCGGCCCAAGGTCGAGGGGCGCGGCGCCGTCCTGACCGTCGCCTGCGCCGCCGATCTCAACCCCATTCGGGCCGACGAGCACCGGATCGGCCAGGCCCTGGATCATCTGCTGGAAAACGCCGCCCGCGCCGTTTCCGAAGGCGGGGCCGTCACCTTGACGGCCGAGGCCGGGGCGTCGGAGGTACGGCTGACCGTTTCCGATACGGGGCGCGGCATCCCCTATCATCTGCAGGCCCATGTGTTCGATCGCTTCGTCCGGCGCGAGCGCGGCGGGCCGGGCGTCGGCCTGGCCCTGGTCAAGGCCCTGGTCGAACTGCACGGCGGCTGGGCCGAGGTGGAAAGCGAACCCGGAAAGGGCGCCGCCTTCATCCTGCATCTGCCCTACGGCGCGGCCACCACCGCCGCCCCGCCCGAACTGCAGCTGGATCAGCCCCAAGCCGCCGAGGCGGCCGGCTGAGCCGGAGCCGTCTCTCAGCCCTTCGACCCCAACCAGTCGAGCAGGCCGCGCGCCGCCGCGACGCCTGAGGCGAAACTGGCCTGAAGCAGATAGCCGCCGGTCGGCGCCTCCCAGTTCAGCATCTCGCCCGCGACGAAGACGCCCGGCCTGGCGATCAACATCGAGCGGGCGTCCACCGCCTCCAGCGCCACCCCGCCCGCCGTGGAGATGGCCCGGTCCAGCCCTTGGAACCCTGTCAGCCGGACGGGCGCGGCCTTGATGCGCTGCGCCAGGCTGAGAGGATCGGCCGGCAGGGAACCGGTCTCGCGCAGGAGGGCGACGGCCGATGGGTCCAGTTTCACCGTCTTACGCAGGTGGGTGGCCAGACTGGCCTTGGCCCTGGGGCGCGCCAGGCGCTCCGCCAGCTGTTCGACCGTCAGGCCGGGCTTCAGATCAAGGTGGATTTCGACCTGACCGTCGGCCTCGATCGCCTCACGCAGGGCCGCGGACAGGGCGTAGATCGCCCCGCCTTCCAGTCCATAGCGCGTGACCATGACCTCGCCCGGCACCGTTCGATCCCTCAGGCGGACCGAGACGGGCTTCAGGGGCCGCCCGGCGAACCGCGCGCGAAAGGCGGCGGACCAATCCACGTCAAAGCCGACGTTGGCGGGGCGGAAGGGGGCGACGGCCACCCCTTGGGCCTCCAGCCACGGCTTCCAGTCGCCGTCCGACCCCAGACGCGGCCAGCTGGCGCCGCCCAGGGCCAGGACGACGGCGTCAGGCCGCACTCGCCGCTCGCCGTCAGGCGTTTCGAACACCAGATCCGGCCCCGACCAGCCGATCCAGCGCGACCGCGTGCGGATTTCGACGCCCAGCCCTTCCAGCCGCGCCAGCCAGGCGCGGAGCAGGGGCGAGGCCTTCATGGCGCGCGGGAAGACGCGCCCGCTGGAACCGACGAAGGTCGGCTGGCCCAGGCCCTCGACCCAGGCGATCAGATCATCCGGCCCGAAGTCGGCGATCCAGGCCCTCGCTGTTTCAGCCGCCGGACCGTACCGGCTCAGAAAGCGCTCCATCGGCTCCGAATGGGTCAGGTTCAGACCGCCGCGCCCGGCCATCAGCAGTTTTCGCGCCGGAGACGGCGTCTGTTCATGCACCACCACCTTCCATCCGGCCTGGGCCAGGTGCTCGGCGGCCGTCAGGCCGGCCGGTCCGGCGCCGATCACATGGATGGCGGGCTCGGCTTGGCGGTCGGAGTGGGTCATCGCCCCGCTTTGCCCGCTCACCGCGACGCTGGCTATAGGGGGCGGGATGGTTATGTTCGGCCGATGAGCGTCGCCTTCACCCGAGAAGAAGATCTGGAAGCCACCGCCGCCGACCTGGCGGACCGGCCGATCTCGCCCCACCCCAACCTGGTCACGGCCGAAGGCCTGGCCCAAATCGAGGCCGAACTGGCCTCCGCGCGCGCCGCCTACGCCGCAGCCCAGATCAAGGGGTCGATCGAAAGCGATCGGACCGCCATGGCCCGCGCCACCCGCGATCTGCGCTACTGGTCGGCCCGCAGGGCGTCGGCCCAGCTGGTGGAGCCGGGCGAGACCGACGGGCGCGTTCGTTTCGGAGGCTCGGTCTGCATCGAGCGCGACGACGGGCGATCTCAGACCTGGCGCATCGTCGGCGAGGACGAGGCCGATCCCGCGAAGGGCTCGGTCAGCCATGTGTCGCCGCTGGCCCGCGCCGTTCTGGGCCGGCGCATCGGCGACGAGGTGGTGGTGGCGGGCCGGACGGTGGAGATCACGGCCGTCGGCTGACCGCCTTCAGCTCGGCTTTTCGGCGGCGTCTCCCAGCATCTCGCGGATCATGTCCAGGATCAGCTTCTGATTTCGCAGGGGCAGATGCGGCGCCAGACGGGCGATCTCGACACTGTGTTTGGTCATCCGGGGCTCGTGGTCGAAGGCGGGCGCCTCCTCCTCGCCCACGCCGGCCTGGGCCGCACGAAAACCCGAAAAGAAGTAGGGAATCTCCACCTTCATGAAGTCGGCCATTTCGAACAGTTTCGAGGCCGAGACGCGGTTCGTGCCCTTCTCGTACTTCTGAACCTGCTGGAAACTGACGCCCAAGGCGCGCGCCAGGGCGCTTTGGGTCAAACCCAGGCCCAGACGCTTCTCCTGAACGCGGCGGCCGACGTGGATATCGACGGGATGGGGCTCCTCGAGCTTTTCGCGCGCCATCCCGATTCCCCTCGTCCCGCTGTCAGCCCCTAAGGCGAAGCCTAGTGGGAGAGGTCAACGGCCACAAGCCGGGACGGCGGCCGGCGAAAAGGGAAATCGCCAGGGCGGCCAGAAGACCCGCGAAAAAGAACGCGTCGCCCCATCGGCCGTAGGGGGTCACCGCCGTCGGGCGCGGCAAGGGCGCATCGATCACCCCGGCGACACCGGGATCAAGCCTTTGATTCTGAACGATCCGGCCCCAGGGGTCGATCATGGCCGAGATTCCCGTCGGCGTGGCTCGCGCGATGGGCAGGCCGGTCTCGATGGCGCGATAGCTGGCCAGGTTCAAATGCTGGGGCGGCCCGGAGGTCGCGCCGAACCAGGCGTCGTTCGAGGCGTTGACGATCCAGTCGGGACGCCCGTCCGCGCCGGGCGTGAAGCCGGGATAAAGGCTTTCATAACAGATCAGCGGCTGGACCGGCGGAACGCCCGGAACGCGGATGGGCGCAGGAATGGGCCCGGCGGAGAAATCGCTCGGCATGTGAACCAGGCTGCGAAGCCCGACGGCCGTCATGATCGAACCCAGGGGCAGATACTCGCCGAACGGCACCAGCCGATGCTTGTCATAGACGGCGGCGATCCGCAGGCCCGGCCCGCCTTCGTCCACCAGGGCGAACAGGCTGTTGTAATAGCGGGCTCCCTCTGGGGCCGTTGGATCAGGTTCGCCCCGCGCCAGCCCCATCATCAAGGTTTGCCCCGGCCGCACGGCGCCGGCGATG
The DNA here is from genome assembly GCF_059424365.1 of Brevundimonas sp. GW456-12-10-14-LB3. NCBI lineage: Bacteria > Pseudomonadati > Pseudomonadota > Alphaproteobacteria > Caulobacterales > Caulobacteraceae > Brevundimonas > Brevundimonas sp. GW456-12-10-14-LB3. The sequence continues at coordinate 10,075 of NZ_JBWKZJ010000051.1, read as the reverse complement.
GCGGCCGCATCCGCCGAGGCGAAGACGTCATTGGCCGAGGCCGGCAGGGCGCCCTCGGGCCAGACCACCACGTCGGGCGTGCGGGCGGCCGGCTGTCCCGTCAGGGCGACATAGCGATCGACGATGGAGCGATAGGCCTCGGGCGACCACTTGGTTTCCTGTTTGACGTCGGCCTGGACCAGGCGAACCACGGTGTCGGTGAACCGCAACTCGGCCTGGGCCAGCCGCACGGCGCCGAAGAGGCCGACGGCGGCCAGAACCAGAAGGCCCGACCCCGCCGAGATCAGGCGGCCGCGCGCTGCGCCGGGTCCGACCAGGGGCGCCAGGGCGGCGGTCGAGGCCACCGTGATCAAGCTCATTCCATAGACCCCGACCACCGAGGCGAACTGCGACATGCCGCCGCCCGCCCGCCAGGTCGCCCCAGCCGGGTTCCAGGGAAAGCCGGTCAGCACATGGCCGCGCAGCCATTCGGCGGCGCAGAACAGGGCGGCGAACAACAGAACCCGGACCACGCCGATCGGGGCGAACCGACGATAGAGGGCGCAGGCGGCGCCCCAGAACAGGCCTAGGCCGGCCGGCAGCAGGCTGGCGGCGAAGGGCGCCATCCAGGCCTGTTCCGGATTGACGAAGAAGGCCTCCGCCACCCACCAGCAGCCGATGAAGAAATAGGCGAAGCCCGCCAGCCAGCCCATCCAGAAGGCGCCGCGCGGGGCGTCCGACCGCTCCGACAGGATCATCAGCAGCGGATAGCCCAGGAGGCCGACCAGCACCCCGAACGGCGGATGGGCCAGGGCCGTCCCCGCCCCGGCCGACAAGGCCAGACCGATGCGGATCAGACGCCAGGTCCAGGCGCGACGTTTCTCGGGAAGGGCGCGAACGCGGGCGGCGAAACGGTCGAGCGCGGCGTCGGGAAACATCGGGTCAGTCCTGCCCATCTACAGAGACATCGGCGGCATAGGGGTCGGCGACGCCCAGTTCGGCCAGGATCTCGCGCTCCTCGGCCTCCATCGCCTCGGCCTCGGCCTCATCCTCATGATCGCGGCCCAACAGGTGCAGCACGCCATGGACGACCAGATGGCTCAGATGGTCCGACAGGCTCTTGCCCTGAACTTCCGCCTCGGTCGCGCAGACGCCATAGGCCAGAACGATGTCGCCCAGATGCGGCGCGGCGTTCTCGGGCGCAGGAAAGGACAGGACATTGGTCGGCTTGTCCTTGTCTCGGAACCGGGCGTTCAGTTCCCGCACCGCCTCGTCGTCGGTCAGCAGGACGACGACGTCGCCCGCCACGGCGCCCAGGGCCGCCGCTGCGGCCCGTTCCGCTGCGGCTGCGACGTCCGGCAGGACGGCGGTCCAGGCCTCGGCCTCGATTTCGATGTCGATCATTCGGCGTCTTCAAGGTCCGGGGTCGGACGGGACCGGGCGGCGTCGGCGTCATAGGCGCGCACGATCCGCTCGACCATGGCGTGGCGCACCACGTCCTCGGCCGCGAACCTCAGGATGCCGACGCCCTGGACCCCGTCCAGGATCCGCAGGGCATGGGCCAGGCCGGAATCGCGCGGGTTCAGCAGATCGATCTGGGACGGGTCGCCCGTCACCACCATCCGCGCCCCCTCGCCGAGACGGGTCAGGACCATCTTCATCTGCAGACGCGAGGTGTTCTGGGCCTCGTCGACGATGACGAAGGCGTGGCTGAGGGTGCGGCCGCGCATGAAGGCGATGGGGGCGGCCTCGATCTCGCCCTTGTCGCGGCGGCGCTGCACGTCCTCGGCGCCGAGAATGTCGTTCAGCGCCTCCCAGATTGGGGCCAGATAGGGATCGACCTTTTCGTTCAGGTCGCCTGGCAGAAAGCCCAGCTTCTCGCCCGCCTCGACCGCCGGGCGGGTGATGACCAGCCGGTCCACCTGGCCGCGCCGCAGCAGGGAGGCGCCGTAGGCGGCCGCCAGGAAGGTCTTGCCCGTGCCGGCCGGGCCGACCCCGAAGCTGAGCTCGCACCGGCCCAGCATGTCGACATAGGCGGCCTGGGCCTTGGTCTTGGGCACGATGGCGCCGCGCTTGCCGCCGGGCAGGGAGACGCCCGCCGCCGCCAGGCCCGGCGCGCCCTTGCCGCCCCGCGCCTGACCCAGGGCGGCGCGCACATCAGCCTCTGTGACCTCGGCCCCCAAGGCGGCGCGCTTGGCCAGATCCTCAATGACACGGCGGGCGTCGGCCCGGTCGCGCGTACCTCCATTGACGGAGACCCCGCCGCCCGGCGCCTCGACCAGAACCTTGAAGGCGTCCTCGATCAGGGCGACGTGACGGCTGTTGGGTCCGATCACCGCCCTCAGTTCGGCGTCATTCAGGGGAACGAACTCGGACTCTCTTGCCACTAGGCCGCCTTTTCCTTTTCCGCCGCCCCTGGGGCGACAAGCCGGCCCGTCAGACTGTTCTGCTGACCGGAAATGATTTCGACCGGAACGATCTGGCCGATCAGATGATCCGCGTCGTCGACATGGACCGACTGGAGATAGGGCGAGCGACCGATGGCCTGGCGGCGATCGGGATGGCGGCCCTTGCGGTCGAACAGGACATTCAGGGTCCGGCCCGCCTGGGCCTGGTTGAAGGCCGTCTGCTGTTCCGTCACTAGGTCAATCAGCCGGTGCAGCCGTTCCTTGGCGACCTCGGGCTCGATCTGACGGCCCATGCCGGCGGCTGGGGTGCCGGGACGAGGCGAATACATGAAGGCGAAGGCCGAGGCGTATCGGACCTGGCGCACCAGATCGAGCGTCTCCTCGAACTCGCGATCCGTCTCTCCGGGGAAGCCGACGATGAAGTCGCCCGACAGCGCCATGTCGGGCCGGGCTTCGCGGATGCGGGCGATCAGATCGAGGTAGGTCTGACGGCCGTGCTTGCGGTTCATCAGCCGCAGGATGCGGTCCGAGCCCGCCTGAACCGGCAGGTGGAGATAGGGCATCAGGGCGTCCAGATCGCCGTGGGCGGCGATCAGGTCGTCCGACATGTCGTTGGGATGGCTGGTCGTATAGCGGATCCGGTCCAGGCCGGGGATCTCGGCCAGGGCGTAGGCCAGTTCGGCCAGGCTGGACTTGCGCCCATCCGGCCGCTCGCCGTCATAGGCGTTGACGTTCTGGCCCAGCAGGGTGACCTCGCGCACGCCGCGACCGGCCAGCTGTCGCGCCTCTTCCAGCACCGAGGCCAGGGGCCGCGACCATTCTGCGCCCCGCGTATAGGGCACCACGCAGAAGGTGCAGAACTTGTCGCAGCCTTCCTGCACCGTCAGGAAGGCGGTCGGCCCCTCGGTGAAACGGGCGGCAGGCAGGGCGTCGAACTTGTCGTCAGGCGCGAAGTCGGCGCCGATCCGTTCGCCCCGGGCCCGCGCCGTGCGGGTCAGAAGCTCGGGCAGCTGATGATAGGCCTGCGGGCCGACGACGATGTCGACCGCCGGCTGGCGTTTCATGATCTCCTCGCCCTCGGCCTGGGCGACGCAGCCGGCGACGGCGATGGTCATGTCGCCGCCCGCCTGGCGCTTGAGGTCGCGCAGCTCGCGGATCTTGCCGAGCTCGGAATAGATCTTCTCGGCCGCCTTCTCGCGGATATGGCAGGTGTTCAGAATGACGAAGTCGGCCGCCTCGACCTCCTCCGTCACGGCATAGCCCAGCGGCCGCAGCACATCGGCCATGCGCTCGCTGTCATAGACATTCATCTGACAGCCGTAGGTCTTGATGAACAGCCGCTTGGACGGCGTGTTCTGCGCGGCCTCGGCTTTGGGAACCAGGGTCTCGGTCATGTCGGGCTTATGATCGCCCGAACCGGCGAGAACAAGACCGGGTTTCAGCCCGCATCCACGTCTTCGGGCGCCACGCGCGCGGCATGGCGTTTGAAGATCAGTCCTTCACGCTTGGACGGTTCGGCGCCGTCGATCGGCACGCCGTACAGTTCCAGCTTGTGGCCGATCAGTTCGAAGCCCAGCCGTTCGGCGATTTCGCTTTTCAGCTTTTCGATCTCGGCGTCGAAGAATTCGATCACCTCGCCGGTCTTGGTGTCGATCAAGTGATCGTGATGGTCGTCGCCGGCCTCTTCATAGCGGCTGCGCCCGTCGCCGAAGTCGTGCTTCTCGACCACGCCCGCCTCTTCGAACAGGCGCACGGTGCGATAGACGGTGGCGATCGAAATATGCGGATCGATCGAGGAGGCGCGGCGGTACAGCTCCTCCACATCGGGGTGGTCTTCCGCCGAGGAGAGCACCCGGGCGATCACCCGGCGCTGTTCGGTCATACGCATGCCGCGGTCGGCGCAGAGTTTTTCAATCCGGTCCATAGGGCTAGAATAGGGGCTCAGGCCGCTTCAGGGAAGCGGCGCCGTGTCCGGATTCATCGCAAGATCGCGTCCCAGCACCAGGGCGTCGGTTCGACCCCCGTCGGGCCGTGCATAATAGGCCTTGCGTCGCCCGATCGGGCGGAAGCCGGCGCGGTCGTAAAGGGCGCGGGCGGCCGTATTGTCCTCGGCCACCTCCAGAAACAGGCGCACGGCCCCGGCCTGGGCGGCGGCGACGGCCGCCTGACCGACCAGTCTCCCGCCTAGGCCGGCCCGCCGCGCCTCGGGCCGCACCGCCAGGGTCAGGATCTCGGCCTCATCCAGCACGATCCGGATCAGGATGAAGCCGTCCGGTTCGACCACCGCTAAGACGCCGGGCTGGGCCAGCAGGGCGGCGAACTCGTCCCGGCTCCAGGGCGCCGGAAAGGCTCGCGCATGGACGGCGGCCAAGGCGGCGGGATCGGGACGGATCATGGCGCGGTCTGGCGGGGCTGTCCCGGCAGACGGGTGGGCGGCGCCGCATCGGGCGCGCGCAGATACAGGGGCCGGGGCGGATAGGCGGCGGGATCGGCGAACCGGGTCAGCCGAGCCAGGGCCGTCGGCGCGGGGGCGACGACGGGATCGGCCGAGGCCAGGCTCAGCTCAGGATAGGCTTCGCTCAGAAGACCGGCCCCGCTGCCGACCGCCTGAACCTTCGTCCCAAGAGCGGCGATGCGGTCGGCGGCCGCCTCCAAGGGCAGGGCCTCTTCCGGGCCGAGGGTCCGGCCGTCCGAGAAGAATTTGGCGTAGACCTGACCCCGCCGGGCGTCGATCAGGGCCGCGACCGGGACGCCCGCCGTCGCCAGGGGATCAGCCAGGGCGTCCAGCGTGGACACCCCCACGACCGGCCGCCCCAGGGCGGCGCCCAGACCCTGGGCGAAGGCCAGGCCCACTCTCAAACCAGTGAAGGAGCCCGGCCCGACCGTGACGCCGATCCGATCAAGACGATCGAAACCGCCCCCCGCCTCGGTCATGACGTCGCGCACCAGACCGCCCAGCCGTTCCTGGTGGCCCTTGGCCATCGGTTCGAACCGCACCGACAGGGGCCGGTCGTCCTCAAAAACCGCCGCCGTACAGGCGCCCAGCGCCGTATCAATGACCAAGAGTCTCATGCCGGCCTTCTAGAGGCTGACAGGCGGATGGGAAATCGCTTTGCGGCCTCAACCCGCCCTCAGCCGCCGCTCAGACCGTGCGTCAGGCCGCGCGCGACAGAACCTCGACCAGCTGCGTCAGGGCCTGTCTTACGGAACGGTCCTCAATGGCGGCGAAGCCGGCGGCCATGGCCAGGCCTTCCGGCGTGGCGGCGAGGGTTCGCATGATCGAGAGGTCGGTCGGCTCGCCGGCCTCCGCCCGCGCCGGAAAGAAGGCGCTGATCGGCATGGACAGGGCGATCGCCAGATTGTGCAGCCGGGCGGCCGATATCCGGTTCTGCCCGCCTTCGTACTTCTGCACCTGCTGGCAGCTGACCCCCACCATCTCGCCCAGCGCCGTCTGAGACAGCCCCAGGGCCTGACGCCGAGCGGCGATCCGCGCCCCCACATGCAGGTCCACAGCCTCGACTGAGCGGGCGTTCCGACGGGGAGCGGCGGGGCGGCTGTTCATGGCTCGAAGATGGCGCAACCTGTCCGGGTGTGCAACCTTTTCGTTTCATGGCTCGTGGCGCGCCGTGACGAGGCAGAGCTGCGCCACCCGGCTAGGGTCGATGACTTCCTTCCCTTCCAGACCGCCGGCGCCCCGCACATGCAGGCCGTCGGCGTCCGAGCGATCAAAAATGCGCGCCAGCCGCCGGCCGTCGGTCGTCAGGATTACGCAGCCCTGCCCCGGTCGCGGGCGACCTGGCCGATATTCCAGAACGACGCCGCGATCCGCCCAGGGCGACAGGGCGTCGTCGGCCACTTCAAGCCGATGGGTCCGGGGAATGGACGCGCCGGAGAAGGCGCGACCCCGCGCTTCGAGACCGGCTGCAGGACCGGCCGGCGCCGCGTCCGGACCGCCGGCCGCCAGCAGAGCCAGGGCCTCGGGCGTGGAATCCAGGGCGCCGGTCAAACGCCTCTGGACATCCGGCCGAAACAGGCCCGGCCGACGACCGGCCTCGTACAGGCCCCAACCCTGGCTGGTCATCTCCAGTCGAGCGCCCGCCTCGGCCTGGGACAGGCCGCGTTGGCGACGCAGGGCGGCGAGGGCCTCGCCGAGACGGAGAACATGAGGATCAGGGACGAAGCGCGCCATCAGAAGTTAAAGATGGCGCCTCCTTGCACGTCTGGCGATAATTTAAAGCGGGATCGCCCTAGATCGTCTGCTCGACCCGCGTCACCTCAGGCACATAGTGGCGCATCATCTGTTCGACCCCCGCCTTCAGGGTGGCGGAGGACGACGGACAACCCGAACAGGCGCCGCGCATCCGCAAGGACAGGACGCCGGTGGCCTCGTCGAAGGAATCGAACAGGATGTCGCCGCCGTCCTGGGCCACCGCCGGGCGGATGCGGCTGTCCAGCAGGGCCTTGATCTCGGCGACGATCTCGCTGTCGGCCTCAGCGTTCTGATCGGCTTCGCCAGCCTGACCGCGCGTCAGGGGCGCGCCCGAGACGAAATGGTCCATGATGACGCCCAGGATCGGCGCCTTCATCTCCGACCATTCCGGCCCGGAAACGCTGCGGACGACGGAAACATGGTCGGCGCCGAACAGGACGGCCTCCACCCCCTCCAGCTCGAACAGGGCTTCGGCGAGCGGCGAGGCGGTCGCCTCGTCGATCGTCCGGTATTCCAGCGTGGCCGACGGCGAGACCTCCCGGCCGGGCAGGAACTTCAACGCATTGGGATTGGGCGTGGGCTCGGTCTGGATGAACATGGGCCGGAGATGCGCATGACGCCGACGGCTTGCAAGTCTTAAACGCTAACGCCGACGCAGGCTTCCCAGAACGCCGCGCAGCAGTTCGCGGGTCAGGGTCGATCCGGCCGTGCGCAGCACGGACTTGGTCAAGGCCTCCATCGGCGTCTGCCGATTGGACGCTCGCTTGTGCGGCGCCGATCGGACGCCGTCCCCGTCGCGGTCCTGGTCGGCCCCTGCTTCCCGCTTGACCCGGCCTTGCGGCTTCGAATTCACCTGCGCCTGAGCCTGTCGTTCCACGGCGGCGTGGCGGGCGGCGAGGACTTCTTCAGCGGATTCGCGGTCCAGGACCGGCTCATACCGGCCCTGGACGGGGCTGGCGGCGATTACGGCGGCGCGTTCGGCCTCGGTCGCCGGCCCCAGCCGCGAGGCGGGCGGCCGGATCCTGGTGCGGGCCACGACCGTGGGCGCGCCCTTGTCGTCCAGAACCGACACCAGGGCCTCGCCGACCCCAAGGGCCTGGATGGCTTCGGCCGTGTCGAAGGCGGGGTTGGGGCGGAAACTCTGGGCCGCAGCCTTCAGCCCCTTCTGTTCGGACGGCGTATAGGCACGCAGGGCGTGCTGGATGCGATTGCCCAGCTGCGCCAGGACGCTGTCGGGAATATCGGCCGGATTCTGGGTGACGAAATAGACGCCGACCCCCTTGGACCGGATCAGCCGCACCACCTGTTCGACCTTTTCCAGCAGGGCGCGCGGCGCGTCGTTGAACAACAGGTGGGCCTCGTCGAAGAAGAAGACCAGACGCGGCTTCTCCGGGTCCCCGACCTCCGGCAGCTGTTCGAACAGTTCCGACAGCAGCCACAGCAGGAAGGCCGCATACAGACGCGGACTGTTCATCAGCCGGGTGGAATCCAGCACATTGACCTGGCCCCGGCCGTCCAGGCCGACGCGGATGACGTCCTCCAGCTTCAAGGCCGGCTCGCCGAAAAAGGCCGCGCCCCCCTGCTGTTCCAGCTGAAGAATCGCCCGTTGAACGGCGGCGATCGAGGCTGGGGCGACATGGCCGACCTCACGTCCGATCCGCTCGGCGTTCTCCCCGACATAGGCCAGAAGGCTGCGCAGATCGTCGATGTCCAACAGGAGCAACCCCTCCTGATCGGCGACGTGGAAGACCACCGTCAGCACCCCCTCCTGGACCTCGTTCAGGTCCAGCATCCGCGCCATCAGCACCGGGCCGATCTCGGAGATCGTCGTGCGGATCGGATGGCCCTTTTGACCATACAAATCCCAGAACACCGTGGGCGCGGCGGACGGCGTCAGGGCCAGGCCCATGTCGGCGGCGCGGGCCAGCAGCTTTTCGTTCGGCGTCCCGATCTGGGAGATCCCCGACAGGTCGCCCTTCACATCGGCGCAGAAGACCGGGACGCCCGCGTCCGAAAAGCCCTGGGCCAGGATCTGCAGCGTCACCGTCTTGCCGGTTCCCGTCGCCCCGGCGACCACGCCGTGGCGGTTCGCCCGATGGAACAGAAGGGCCTGGTCCTGGCCCTCGTCGGACTGGCCAAGGAAAAGACCGGCGGAGGTGTCGGACATCGAAAGGTCTCCAGAAGCGGGACGAAGGTCTAGCGCAGTCCCGAGCGGGTCGGAACCGCCGCTTTCAAGGCCGGTTGACGGCGTTCTGCGCCCCACCGACAAGGGTGGCCATGAAGAGCCCCATCACCATGCAGTCTTCGGCCGTTTCGCGAAACGCCCTGGTCTTGATCGCCACCGTCGCGGCCGGTGCGGCCCTCTACTGGCTGCGCGACATACTGACGCCCCTGGCCATGGCCGTTTTCCTGTTGATCATGATCGACGGGGTCAAGCGGTCCGTGGCGGCGCGCACCCCTTTGAACGACCGCTGGGCGGGGACAGCGGCCCTGCTGCTGGTGGTCCTGGCCTTCTTCGCCTCCATCGCCATCATCGTGAACGGCGCCGCCGGCTTCTTCGGCGAGGCGTCGGGCGTGTCGCAGAACATCGGGCCGCGCATCGACCAGATCATCCGCGACGTCTACGCCCTGATCCGGCTGAACAATCCGCCCACGGCCCAGGACCTGATCAACGGCGTCGATCTGCGCGGCTATCTGACCTCCGTGGCCTTTCAGGTCCAAGGCATCGCCTCGGGCGCCTTCTTCGTCCTGGTCTATCTGGGATTTCTTCTGGCCTCGCAGATCGGCTTCCGGCGCAAGATCATCGCCATGTTCCCCCACAGGCATCAGCGCGACGAAGCGATCGCGGTGTTCAACCGCGTCCGCGGCGGGGTCGAGGGCTATCTGTGGGTCCAGACCGTGACCGGGGCCCTGATCTGCGCCGCAGCCTGGATATTGATGCGGGCTGTCGGGCTTCAGAACGCGGAGTTCTGGACCTTCGTCATCTTCATCGTCGGCTTCATCCCGGTTCTGGGCGGGGCTGTGGCGGGTCTGGCCCCGCCCCTGTTCGCCCTGGTGCAATTCCCCAGCTACTGGCCGGCGCTGATCCTGCTGGTGGGGCTTCAGACCATTCTGTTCATCGTCGGCAATCTGGTCCAGCCGCGCATGCAGGGCGACAATCAGAACATCGACCCGGTGGTGGTCCTGCTGGCCCTGGCCTTCTGGGGCAAGCTGTGGGGCGTGGTCGGCATGTTCCTGTCGACCCCGCTGGCCGTGATGGCCATGGCGATCCTGGCCGAGTTCAAGGGTTCGCGCTGGATGGCCGTCCTGCTGTCGGGCGACGGCGAACCCTATGCGGACGAACACAAGACGGCGCATCACAGGCGGGGCTCATTCTCCAAGGACGACGCTGACGAAGCCTGAAGCCGCCGTGCGGCGTCAGGCCGCAGCGAAAGCTTTGGCGCCGGCCTCTTGAAACCCGCCCTGGCCCTCCCATCTG
>NZ_JBWKZJ010000050.1:0-17684 GCF_059424365.1 Brevundimonas sp. GW456-12-10-14-LB3 | reverse complement strand
CTCCCCCAACGCCCCCCGCGCCTGATCCGCCAGGGTGAAGAACCGCTCGCGCACCTCGGCCGCGAAGGGATTGTCGCGTTCGATGGCGCGGAAGACGGCGGGGCTGTCGTGGCGGACCATGTCCACCGCCTCCATCAGCCGGTCGAAACTGGCGGTGGTCATACGGGTCGGCAGGGGCTCCATGGCCAGAAGCGCACGGGCGATCAGATGGGTCAGGCCTTGGACCACGGCCGCCTCCCGGTCATGATCTTCGGGCGTGACCAGAAAGACCCTCAGCTTCAGGGCTTTCCGGCAGAAGGCGGCGACGCGGCGGGCGTCACGGTCGCCGCGTACCACGCAGACGGCGATCCTGAGCCCGGCGATCCCGGCCTTGCCGCTCTGGGGGCCGAACAGGGGGTGGGTTCCGACGACGCGCACGCCGGGCGCCAGCCTATCGTCCATCAGTCGCGCGGGCTTCACCTTGACCGAACCGACGTCGAGGACCAGGGCGCCCGGCGCCAGATGGGGGCCCATGGCGGCCAGGGTCGCCTCCAGCGCCTCGACCGGCACGGCCAGGATCACCGTCGGACAGGCGGCGGCGGTCGCCAGATCGGTCAGGGTCGCATGGCCCTCGCCGTCGTTCGCCGCCGGATCATGGGCGTAGATGTCGAACCAGGGCGACAGATGCCGCGCCGTCAACCGCCCGAAGGCGCCGAAGCCGATCAGGCCGAGTTTTTCCCTCACAGCGTCTCCATGAACCGCACCGGCCGTCCGTGGGCCGCGCCGATCAGTTCGCCGTCCTGCATCACCACCCGGCCGCGCACGATCGTCGCCATCGGCCAGCCGGTGGCCTCGAAACCGTCGAAGGGGGTCCAGCCGCAGCGCGAGGCCTGCTGGTCGTGGGTGATCGTTCTCTTGGCCTTCAGATCGACGAGGGTCAGATCGGCGTCATAGCTGACGGCCATCCGTCCCTTGTTGGCCGTGCCGAACACCCGCTGGGCGCCGGCCGAGGTCAGGTCGATGAACCGCTCCAGGCTGAGCCGCCCTTGCGCCACATGGGTCAGCATCAGGGGCACAAGCGTCTGCACCCCCGGCATGCCGGACGGCGAGGCCGGATAGGGTTTGGCCTTCTCCTCCTTGGTGTGCGGCGCATGGTCCGAGCCGATGACGTCCGCCACGCCCTGCTGCATGCCCCACAGCCACAGAGCGTCCACATGCTCCTGCGACCGGATCGGCGGGTTCATCTGGGCATAGGCGCCCAGCCGCTCATAGGCTTCGGGCGCGGCCAGGGTCAGGTGCTGGGGCGTGATCTCGACGGTGGCGACATCCTTGTGGAAGCGCAGATACTCCATCTCGTCCCGGGTCGTGACGTGCAGCACATGGATGCGCGCGCCGGTCTCCTGGGCCAGGCCGACCAGGCGGCGGGTCGAGCGGATGGCGCTCTCGGCGTCGCGCACCTCGGGGTGGCTGGTCCAGTCGCCGGTGCGGGCCAGGCCCCGCCGTTCGACCAGCCGGTATTCGTCCTCGGAGTGGAAGGTGGCGCGGCGGCGCACGTTCGACAGAACCTTGCGCACCCCCTCGTCGTCGGCGATCAGCAGGTCGCCGGTCGAGGCGCCCATGAAGACCTTGACCCCGCAACAGCCGGGCAGCCGCTCCAGCTCGCCCAGATAGTCGGCGTTCTCATGCGTGCCGCCGACATAGAAGGCGTGGTCGGTCCACATCCGGTCCTTGGCCCGGGCCAGCTTGTCGGCCATGGTGTCCGGGTCGGTGGTGTTGGGATTGGTGTTCGGCATTTCGAACACGGCGACGACCCCGCCCAGGGCCGCCGCGCGGCTGCCCGTCTCCAGGTCTTCCTTCCACTCCAGGCCGGGTTCGCGGAAATGGACCTGGGTGTCGATGACGCCGGGCAGGACGGTCAGGCCCGTCGCGTCGAAAGTCTCTCCGGCCGAGGCCTGGGACAGGTCGCCGATGAAGGCGATCTTGCCGTCGATGACGCCGACGTCGGCCATGCCCCGCCCCGCATGGTTGGCCACCTCGCCGCCGCGGACGATCAGGTCATAGGTCTGGGTCATGGGGCGGGCTCCTGACTATTCATCACCGTCATCCTCGGGCTTGACCCGAGGATCGGACCGTCCGCGTCACGGCAGAAGACGCATGGGCTGTGTGCTTCTACCGGAAGGCGCCCCGTGTGCGGAACCCTCGATCCTCGGGTCGAGCCCGAGGATGACGGCGGTGTGGGTCAGCCCCGCTCCTTCAACACCCTTTGCGCCGCCTTCAGCACCCGCTCCCACGGCAGGTCCATCATATGCTGGATGGCCTGGTTCAGCCGGGGGTCCAGGGTCTTGAACTCCGCAAACGATCGGGGCCCGCGCACCGTCACCCCCTTCCAGGGGCCGCGCCGCGTCTCGTCCGACGGGCCGAAGACCGCCACCACGGGCGCGCCCGCCGCCGTCGCCAGATGGGTCCAGATCGAATCCGCCCCGATATAGAGCCGCGCCTTGGACAGGGCCGCTACGGTCTGCAGCCGCGTCAGCTTTCCTTGCAGCTCGATCACCCGCGCGCGCGGCGCGGCATAGCGGATGGTGTGGGCCGCTTCCCGGTCGATCTCCTCGCCCACGATCATCAGACGCCCGCCCGCCAGGGGGCCGTCGTCGGCCAGGAGCTTGGTCGCCACCTTGGCGTAGCGTTCGGCCGGCCAGCGCCGCCCCATCCACTCCACCCCCGGCCCGACCGCCAATATGGGGCCGTCGCCGCCGGTCGCGGGGATCAGGGCCTCGACCTGGGCCTGGGTGATGTCGGAGACATAAAGCCGAGGGGACGGCGCCTCATGCGGCTCCAGCTTCAGCACGGCGGCGGCGGCCTCGACCGCATGAACGCCCTCGGAATCGCGCCCCCGCACCGCCCGCTTCTGGCGCCTCAGCTTGCCCGACAGGGTCGAGCCGCGCATGTCCACGACCAGACCCCAGTGGGTCCCCCGCACCTGGTTCCAAAGGGCGATCCAGTCGAACCGCCCCTCGCGCTCCAGCACCAGCAGCCGTTCCAGCCGGGGGGTGTCGGCGAACAGGGGCGCGCTGGCGGCCGATCCCACCACGGTGAAGACGGCGTTGGGCAGGCTCTCCACCAGATAGGCGAGCACGCCCGAAGACAGGACGGCGTCCTCGGCGTCCGCCTCGGCGATATAGAGGATGGGAAAGCGCCCGATCATCCGTGCACCGTATAAGGGGATTCTCGCCGGGATTCAGCGCCAATCCCCAACTGCGGGTCTGCGCCTCGCCCACGGTTTCCCCGCAGGCCGCAATGGTTTAGAGCCCGGCCATGGTTCAAACCCCCGATCCGGCCGCCGTCGCCGCCCTCGAACGCTTCAAGGCTCAACGGGTCACGGCCCTCTATCGGCTGGACCTGATCGACCAGGGCGCGGTCATCACCTATGAGGACGGAACGCCCGTGGACATGGTCTCAGAGAAGACGCGGCTTCAGGCCCAGGTCGCCGACATGGACCGCCGCATCGCCCGGCTGGAGCGGTCGGTCGGTTGAGCCTGCCCCTCCTGCCCGACCGAGCTTGCGGCGCCTGCGTCGAATGCTGTCGGGCCATTCCGCTGAACCTGCCCGAACTGGCCAAGCCCACCGGCGAGCTGTGCGCCTATTGCGTCGAGGCGACGGGCTGTTCGGTCCATGCCGTACGCCCCCAGACCTGCCGCATCTGGTTCTGCCTGTGGCGGGTCGTCGAACTGTCCGACGACTGGCGGCCGGACCGCAGCGGGATCATCGTCCGCCCGGATGGGATCGAGGACGGGGTGATCACCCTGTACGTCCTGCGGCGCAGCGACTTCCTGGCCTCCGTCGACCTGTTCGCCACCATCGCCGGCTGGATCGCCGAAGGGGTGGAGGTGGCGCTCAGCGTCCCAGGCCCGGTCGGAACCTATCCCGCCCGCGCGGTCGTCACCGACTGGCTGCGCCCGGCCGTTGAGGAGGGCGATCCCGCCGACTTTCCGGATCGGCTGATGCGGTCGCTGGACCGGCTGGACCGGCATGATTTCCAGCCGGACGGGGTGGTCGCCCGCTACGCCGTGGTCTGACACCGCAGATTTTCCGTGCCGCCGCCTTATGCCCAGGCTCGGGCCTGCCTATCTAGGCGCCATGCCCGTCGTCCGCCTGTCCAGCCGCGCCCTGATCGCCGTCACCGGCCCCGAAGCGCGGCCCTTCCTGCACAATCTGCTGAGCCAGGACATCGAGACCCTGTCCGAAGGCGAACTGCGGTTCGGCGCCCTGCTGTCCCCGCCCGGTCGGCTGCTTTTCGACCTGTTCATCCTGGGCCAGGCCGAGGGCGTCCTGCTGGACGTCGCCGCCGACCGCCGCGACGCCCTGATCCAGCGGCTGTCGATGTACAAACTGAGAGCCAAGGTCCAGGTGGCCGCCGACGACCGCCCCGTCTTCGCCGCCTGGCCCGACGCGCCCACAGGCTTCATTCCCGACCCCCGAACACCTCTGATGGGCGGCCGCCTCTATGGACCGGCCACAGCCGACGCGACCGAGGCCGACTATGACCTGCACCGCCTGTCGGTCGGCGTGCCCGATCCGGCCGCCGACGCCCCCCAGGACAAGACCTATCCGATCGAGGCCGATTTCGACCTGCTGAACGGGATCGACTTCCACAAGGGCTGTTTTGTCGGCCAGGAGACCACCTCGCGGATGAAACGCCGGGGTTCGATCAAGAACCGCATGCTGGTCCTCGACTTCGACGGCCCCCCGCCCCCCTTCGGCGCCGAGGTGCTGAAGGGGGAGCTGCGCGCGGGCGAGGTGCTGTCGGGCCGAGACGGCTCGGCCATGGCCCTGTTGCGCATCGACCGTCTCGACGGCGACCTGACCGTCGAGGGCCGCCCGGTGCGCTTGCGTCGGCCCGCCTGGATGGGTCAGGACGTCCTCCCCTCCTCCACAGACTGAGACCCTTCCATGAAGATCGCCGACCAGATCGTCCTCGTCACCGGCGGCGCGCGCGGCGTCGGCGCCGCCGCCGTCCGCGCCTTCGCGCGTGAAGGGGCGCGCGTGATCATCAACTGGCGCGCCAGCGGCGAGGCCGCCCAGGCCCTGGCGGCCGAGATCGGCGATCGCGCGATCGCCCTTCAGGCCGATGTGACCGACCGCACCGCCGTCGACGCCCTGGTCGGCGCCGCACAGGCCCATTTCGGCGCCCCCGTCACCACCGTCGTCAACAACGCCCTGGACTACAGTTTTAACGGCGACGCCCGCTCACAGATGACCGACATCGCTTGGGACGAACTGGCGGCCCAGTTCTCGACCGTGGTGCGTGGCGCCCTGAACACTATCCAGGCCACGGCGCCGGGCATGGCCGCCGGTCGGTTCGGGCGGATCATCAACATCGGCACCAACCTGTTCCAGAACCCGGTCGTGCCCTATCACGACTACACCGCCGCCAAGGCCGCCCTGCTGTCGCTCACCCGCACCGCCTCGGCCGACCTGGGTCCGGACGGGATCACCGTCAACATGGTCTCCGGCGGCCTCTTGCGCACCACCGACGCCAGCGCCGCCACGCCGGACGCGGTCTTCGACCTGATCGCCGGAATGACCCCGCTGCGGTCGGTCACCACCCCCGAAGAATTCGCCGACGCCGCCCTGTTCTTCGCCTCCCCCTGGAGCCGCGCCGTGACGGGCCAGAACCTGGTGGTGGACGGGGGACTGGTCAGGGATTGATCTCACCAGACCTTCCCCCGCTTGCGGGGGAAGTGTCAGCTCGTCGAGCGGAGCGAGACGGCTGACGATGGGGGAAGTCTTCTTCTTCAAGTAAAACTTCCCTCTCCGTCGCTGGATCGCTTCGCGATCGACGCGACACCTCTCCCGCAAGCGGGAGAGGGTCTTGAACACCTCGAACAAACCGGCAACATCGCCGTATGACCGACTCACATGCCTCGGGCCGCTGCGGCTGGTGCGGGACCACCGACCCGCTCTACATCGCCTATCACGACACCGAATGGGGCGTGCCCGAACGCGACCCCCGCGCCCTGTGGGAGAAGCTGGTCCTCGACGGCTTCCAGGCCGGCCTCGCCTGGATCACCATCCTGCGAAAGCGCGAGGGCATCCGCGACGCCTTCGACGGCTTCGACCCCGAAATCGTCGCCCGCTATGACGAGGCCGACATCCAGCGCCTGCTGGGCGACCCCCGCATCATCCGCTCGCGCGCCAAGATCAAGGCCGCCATCCGCGGCGCCCAGATCTGGCTTGAGATGCGCGACAACGGAGAGGATTTCTCAGCGTGGCTCTGGTCCTTCGTCGGCGGCGAACCAATCCACACCCCCTTCGCCGACTATCGCCAAGCCCCGACCCAGACCGAACAGTCCGTCGCCATGGCCAAGGCCCTGAAGAAACGCGGCTTCAACTTCTGCGGCCCGGTGATCGTCTACGCCTTTATGCAGGCGGTCGGCATGGTCAATGATCACCAGACGACCTGCTTCCGTCACGCCCCGCTTCGTGCGATGGCGGGCCATGGCTAAAGCCCCCGCGAATCCGAAGGCCTTCCCCACCCTCGCGCTGGAGACCCTGCTGATCCAGCGCGTCAACGGCCCCGTCTGCGGCGTGGACGAGGCGGGGCGCGGGCCGTGGGCGGGGCCGGTGTCGGCGGCGGCGGTGATCCTGAACCCCGACGACCTGCCGCCGGGCATCGACGATTCCAAGGCCCTGACGGAAAAGCGCCGCGCGGCGCTGGAGCCCGAGATCAAGGCCCGCGCCGTCGCCTGGGGCGTCGGCTTCGCCTCGGTGGAGGAGATCGAGGAACTGAACATCCTGCACGCCACCGGCCTGGCCATGTGCCGCGCCATCGAGGCCCTGCAGGTCCAGCCGGTCGCGGCCCTGGTGGACGGCAACTATCGGTTCAAACTACCCTGCGAGATACAGACCGTGGTCGGGGGCGACGGCCTGTCCCTGTCGATCGCGGCGGCCTCGATCCTGGCCAAGACGGCGCGGGATCGGCTGATGATCGAGCTGGACGCCCAATATCCCGGCTACGGCTTTGCGGGGCACAAGGGCTATAACGCCCCCGTCCACCAGGCGGCGCTGAAGACCCTCGGCCCCTGCCCCGCCCATCGCCGAAGCTGGGGACCGATCAAGGCCTTGCTCGAAGAGGCCTGACCTCAGATGTGCATGAAGCCGCCCAGGAGGGCGCCCATCAGGGCGGCCACCGCAGCGCCGGCGATCATCATCATCCAGTGCGGCGGCGGGTTCAGGGCCGGTTCCGCCTCCGGTTCGACGGTCTCGACCGGCTCGGGCTCGCGGCGGCCGAACCGCTCGGCGTTGTGGGTATAGAGGCGCGACGTCATGCGATCCGCCGGAAAATCGGAAATGGGCTGATCCGTCACCCACGACTTGGGCTCGGCGGCCGGGCGCAAGCGATAGTCGTCTTCGCGAGCGGGCGTTCCAGTGTGTGTGACGGGCGGTTGCATGGACCCTCAACGGCGTCCGCCCGAGTCGGGTTCCCGCCCCGTCAGGCCGCCAGCGACAGATCCACCGGCCGGTCGGTGACCACGAACAGGTGTTCGACGTTCCTCAGCCGCCCCACCTGCCCCACCTTCTCCCCCTTGGGATTGTGGATGCCGATCCGGGCGCCGACGTAGCGGGGGTGGGCGATCTCCACGACCTGGACCCGTCCCCGCGCCGACAGCATCTCGACCAGGTCCTGACGGCTCAGATAGCCCTCGTCATTAAAGCTGACGATCAGGTTCGGCGCCTGGACGCGCTCGATCACCGACTTCAGGGCCGGGCCGATGCCGGGGCGGCTGTTGAAGGCGCTCTTGCGCGTCTTCACATCCACCCGCTTGTTGGCGATCCCATAGGTCTCGGGCCGGTCCCACAGCACCAGGCTTTCCCAGCAGTGATAGTTGGCCAGATAGGAATGCTGGTTATAGGGCGGGTCCAGATAGACCAGGTCCGCCTCCACCTGGTCGGCCATCTCGACCGCATCGCCTTGCGTCGCCCGGCACGGCGCCCCGACGCCCGGCAGGAGGTCGGGCAGACGCAGCTCCAGCGGCTTCAGGGCGCGCGGCGCCCACTGTTTCATATAGGCCATCTGCACCCCGGCGGTGCTGTCCACCCGATCCGCCGCCTCCATCAGACTGACCAGGACCACCGCCTTCAACTCGGGCTCCAGCTCCATCGCCTCGATCCGGTCGCGCACCGCGTCGATCCGGGCGCCGTTGTCGGGGTGGAAGTAGCGGGCGTCCCGGCAGAAGGTTTGGGTGAACCAGCCCGCCTCGGGCTTCACGGCCCGCAGTTCCGCCAGCACCGCCTCGGCCCGGTCGATCCAGACCTCTCGATCGGCCTGGACATAGGCCGTCGCCAGGGCGTGGGCATAGGCGTTGTGGTCGTTCGACCAGAGCTGAAACCCCTTGGCCTTCAGGGCATGACCGACCCGCGCCGTCCCTGAAAACAGGTCGCACACCCGCCCGCCCTGCGGGAGGACGCTCGCCACGGCGGCGCTCACATGGCCCAAGAGGGCGCGTTTGGAGCCGATATATTTGATCATCCGGGCCGCCGACTCATACCGCCACGGTAGCGCTCCGGCGCCTTCGCCGCCATCGCCGTCGCCGCCGATCCGCACCACGGAGCGAAAATCAGACAAGGCCGTCAAGGCCTTGGACGGATCGACCCGCTTTCGACGCCCCTGGGTCCGACGGCGCCCTATAGGACGTCTCAGGTCTTTGACATCTTTCGCCCCCGTCCAGCGCCCGGCTCAATCGGACAGATCGGACAGATCGGACAGATCGGACACATCGGACACCTCTTTTTCGTGTCCGACCGGGCCGCCTTCGGCGCGTTCAGCGGCCTTCGCGGCCGTCCTGGCCCGGCTCAATCGGACAGATCGGACACATCGGACGCTGTTTTTTTTCGTGTCCGATCCCGCCGTCTGCGGCCCGTTGACCGGACACAATGGACTCATCGGACTGTTTTTTCGCAGTCCGACGGCGCCTGATCCTCAGCCCTTCTTGCGGCCCTTGGCCTTGGCCGGCGCATGGGCCAGGCGCAGCAGATTGGCCGCCCCCGGCGCGCCGAACGGCGTGCCGGCCAGGATCAGAATGCGCTGGCCCGGCTCGGCCAGCCCATAGCGGACCGCGCTGTCGACCGCATCGTCGGTCACGGCCTCCAGCGAGTCCGGCTGATCCCCCAGCCGCGGCTCCAGCCCCCAGACCAGGGCCAGCCGCCGCGCGGTATTCGGATTGGGGGTCAGGACCAGGATCGGCTTCAGCGGCCGCTCGCGCGCCATCCGCCGCGCCGTGCCGCCCAGGGTGGTGAAGACCACCAGACAGCCGGTCGAGGGGGCGCAGGCCGCCATGGCCGCCGCCGCCACCAGGGCGTCGACGTCGTGTTCGTCCATGCCGGCGTGTTCGGCGCCCATCAGCTTGGGCCACATCGGGTCGCGCTCGACCCGCTCGATGATCCGGCTCATGATGCCGACCGACTCCAGCGGATAGTCGCCCGACGCCGTCTCGGCCGACAGCATCAGGGCGTCGGCGCCTTCGTAGACGGCGTTGGCGACGTCGGTCGCCTCGGCGCGGGTGGGGGCCGGGGCGCTGGTCATGGATTCCAGCATCTGGGTGGCCACGATCACCGGCACCCCGCGATTGCGCGCCGCCCGCACGATCTGCTTTTGCGCCACCGGCACGTCCTCGGGGTCCAGCTCGACGCCCAGGTCGCCGCGCGCCACCATCACCCCGTCGCAATAGTCCAGAATGGCCTCCAGATCGGCCACGGCGGCGGGCTTTTCAATCTTGGCCAGGCATGCCGCCTGGCCGTTCACGATCCGCTTCAGCTCGGCCATGTCCTCGGGCTTCTGCACGAAGCTCAGCGCCACCCAGTCCACGCCCTGGCGCAGGGCGAAGGCCAGGTCCTCGCGGTCCTTGGGCGTCAGGGCCGAGACCGGGATGACCGCGTCCGGCACGGCCACCCCCTTGCGGTCCGACAGTTTCGTGCCGCTCTCGACCGTCACATCGGCCCAGTCGTCGGTCCGGTCGCCGACCCGCAGCCGCACCCGGCCGTCGTCCAGCAACAGCAGCATGCCGGGGCGCAGGGCCTTGAAGATTTCGGGGTGCGGCATCTGCACCCGGGTCTCGTCGCCCGGCGTCGGGTCCAGGTCGAACCGCATCTTGTGGCCCGGCTTGACCGCGACCTCGACGTCCTTGAACCGGCCCAGCCGCAGCTTGGGCCCTTGCAGATCGGCCAGAACCCCCAGCGGCCGTTGCAGCGCCATTTCGGCGCCCCGCACGGCCTTCAGGGCGGCGGCGTGGTCCTCGTGCGAGCCGTGGCTGAAGTTCAACCGAAAGACGTCCACCCCCGCCTGGGCCAGGGCCTTGACCGTGCCGGGCGCGCGGCTGGCGGGCCCCAGGGTCGCGACGATGCGGGCGCGGCGGGCTCTGTTCATGACGGCGTTTCCTGCTGGTTTCTGGGCCGCCCCGCGGCGCGCGGCGGCGCCGATCCGGGACGATTTGCCCTCTTCTGCCTAGGAAACGTCAAGGGCGTAAGCCCGGCTTCCCTTCGGGAAACACGAGTTTACGGCCCCGAAACAGGAGTTTATCGCGCCGGATCGCTTCAGGCCGCCTTCGCTTCACCGATCAGCGCTTGAACCGGAATACGCCATTCGCGCGACAGGGTGCGGATTTGCGAAACGGAAAGGGCGCGCCGTCGGTTCAGCACCTCAGACGCCCGTGACCTTGACCCCAGCACGTCCGAAAGATCCGACTGGCTCAGCCCTTGGCGTTCCATGGCGAACCGGATCGCCTCGACCGGATCGCCGGTGGGCATAGGGAAATGATCTTCCTCATATTTCGCCAACAGCAACCCCAGCAGTTCGAACCGATCGCCAGCCTCGCTGCCAGGTTCGGGCGCGTTGTCGAAATAGGCTTCATAGGCCGCCAGAGCCTCCAGGTAGTCGGCCTCATCGCGAAGAATATGGATGTGCATGCTCATCTGCTCCTTCGCCTAGACGGTTTCCACGTCGATACGATCATACTCGGCGTGCGTGCCGACGAACTTCACCAACACCTGCTTGAAGGTGTAGGAAATCCGCACCACCACCCGATATTTGTTACCGCCGATATCGAAGACGACGCGGTTGTCGCCGACGAAGTCGGCGGAACGAAAATCATTCCTCACATCCTGCGGAGACCGCCAGTCGGCAGCCTTCGCATGATCATACCAACTCGTCAGCGGTCCCTTCGCCGACGGATGACGAGTCCAGAAGGCCTGGAGAGTCTTCCGGGCGACGACGTTCATCCTGCCTTATAGCTCGATCCCGTTATGGGAACAAGCGTCACTCGGTCGGGCAGTCGGCCACCGCGAACCCGTTCAGGTCGATGCAGCGGCCCTCGACCTTGGGCGTCGCCACCCCGATGACATGGGCCAGGGTCGGGGCAATGTCGATGGTGCGGATCGGCAGGAACCGCTCCTCGCCCGTCGCGCCGGGCCACCAGAACAGGATCGGCACCCGGCGATCATATTCCCACGGCGTGCCGTGACCGGCCAGGGTCGAGCCGACCCGCCCGCCCGCCGTGACGTTCTGGGCCCAGGCGAATTGGATGTCGGGCGAGCGCTCGGCCACGGTCGACAGGCGCATCCGCTCGCGCAAGCTCATCATCTCGGGCTGGCGGCTGTCCGGCAGGGGCTCGGCCAGCAGCCGGTCGCGGGTCTCGGCGAAGGCCACGTCCGGCAGGGCGCGCAGCAGCTCGACCGCCGCCTCGGCCACCTGGGTCCGCAGCGGATCGGGCAGAGACCGGTGCTGGGCGTCGGCGACCATCAGGCCGCTGCCCCCGACCTGAAGCGGATCGGCGCTGAGGTTGAATCGCGCCTTCAGCGCGTCGTTCACCCCTTGGATCGCCGCCATGTCGGCGCGGCGGGCGTGGGGATAGCCGTGGTCGTGCAGCCGCTCGACGAAGTCGGACCCGCCGTGGTCGGCCGTCAGCACCACCAGGACCCCGCCCGGAACCTGGGCCAGCCGATCCAGGAAGACGTCCAGGGCCGCGTCCAGCCGCAGCATCTGCTCGCACATCTCCGGTCCCTGGGTGCCGTACATATGGCCGATCCGGTCCGTGGCCGACAGGCTGACGCCCAGCATGTCGGTCGCCGACCCCTGCCCCAGCTTCTGGCTGTCCAGCAGATATTCGGCGGCCTGCAGCGTCGCCTCGTCCAGCAGGGGCGAGGTGTCGAACTTCAGGCCCGCCGGCGGCAGGGTCGAATGGAAGGTCTGGCCGCGAATGGTCCAGTCCCCGGCCAGGGCCCGGCACTGATCATGGGCGTAGTCCCAGGTCACCGGCGTGACGCTCATCCCCTGGCGGAAGGCGCGGTTGTAATCCGCCACCGGCGCCAGCTTGGCCTGCGCCGTCTCGCCGGGCTCGACATAGGTGGTCAGGCCGAAGTCGCCGGTGAACCAGAAGGCCTGGCCCTGATGGCCCGCCAGATTGATCGCGCCCCGGTCCTTGCCCGAGACGGCGACGACCTTGCTCTCGGGGCTCACGGCCTTCAGCCAGTCGCCCAGGGTCGTGGCGCGCAGTTGTTCGGGGCCCACCGGCCCGTTGTCGACGTCGTCGCGACCATTGGCCAGATGGTTCTGCGGCGCGGCCAGGCAATAGACCTCCTTGCCCGTCTTCGGGTCGATCCAGTCGTTGGCGGGAATGCCGGTCTCGGACGGATGCAGGCCCGTCAGGATCGTCGAGTGGCCGGGGCAGGTCTCGGTCAGGCCGTGGGTCTGATAGCCGTTGATCGACACCAGTCCCTGGTCCGCCATCCGTCGCAGGCCGCCGGTGTAGCGGCTGCGATACTGGTCGAACAGATTGGCGCTGAACTGATCCACCACGATGGTCACGATCAGCTTGGGCGGCGTCAGGGCCGCGCGGGCGGTCTGCGGCGCCGCCGTCTGGGCGGTCTGGGCCAGGACCGGACCGGCCGCCCCCAGCGACAGGGCGGCCAGGGCCGCCAGCGTGATGCGCGACAGGGACATGGGCTTACTCCGAAACAGCGTGGCTCAGCGTCTTAAAGGCCGCCGATGGCGATGGCGTGACAGCGGATCAGTGGGCCGGTCGGGACCGCAGCCGTCCCAGCTGATGCACGGCGACGGCGATAGCCCCGCCGACCATCACCCCGATAATGGCCGAGCCCAGCGCCGTCACCGCCCAGCTGATCACGCCGTGCAGCGGACCCGTCGCGGCGCCGACCGCATGGGCCAGATGCTCCAGCGGCTCGGCGGGCCAATGCAGCCCCAGCCGGTGCGATCCATGCACCAGAATGCCGCCGCCGACCCACAGCATCGCAGCGGTCCCGATGATCGACAGGGCGCTCATCACCACCGGCATCCCCTTGACCAGGCCGCGACCCAGGGCGCGAACCCCGCCGTTGGGGCGCTCGGCCAGATGCAGGCCGATGTCGTCCATCTTCACGATCAGGCCCACGACCCCATAGACGGCGACCGTCATGGCGACGCCGACCACCGCCAGAATGGCGGCCTGGGTCAGGATCGGCTGGGCCGCCACATCGGCCAGGGCGATGGCCATGATCTCGCCCGACAGGATCAGGTCGGTCCGCACGGCCCCGGCCACCGTCGCCTTCTCCAGCGTCGCCGCATCGCCCTCGTCCGAAGCTTCCTCTTCATGGCCGTGGCCGCCGAAGGCCTCCATCAGCTTCTCCGCGCCCTCAAAACACAGATAGGCCCCGCCGCACATCAGGATCGGAGTGATGGCCCACGGGGCGAAAGCGCTCAGCAATAGAGCCGCGGGCAGGATCAGCAGCAGCTTGTTGCGGAACGACCCCAGGGCGATCTTGCCGATGATCGGCAGTTCGCGGCTGGGCGACAGGCCGGTGACATAGCGCGGCGTCACGGCCGCATCATCCACCACCACGCCCGCAGCCTTGGTCGAGGCCTTGCCGGCCGCAGCCCCGACGTCGTCGATCGAGGCCGCCGCCATCTTGGCGATGCCCGCCACGTCGTCGAGCAAGGCGATCAAACCGGAAGGCATGCCAGAATCCCCAAGTTGCGCCGCGACAGGCGGTCGCACCTGGCCCTAGGGCGCGCCGCCGGATTTGTCGAGCGCCTCCGCACGACGACGAAAGCCCCGCCGGCGAACCGGCGGGGCTTCCATTCGAACGCATTTCCGATGTCGGTTTTTCTTAGAACTTACGGCCAACCCCCACAGAAACGACCCACGGGTCCAGATCCACATCGCTCTTCAGAGCGCCGTCGTTGACGTCGGCGTCGATATTGACCCACACCTTCTTGACGTCGACGTTCAGGCTCCACGGTCCCTGGATGCCGATGTCGGCGCCCGCCTGCAGGGCGTAGCCGAAGTTGTCGTCCAGATCGACTTTGAAGCCGTTCTTGTCCTCGCCGCTGTAGAACAGCATGTAGTTGACGCCGGCGCCGACATAGGGGCTGAACCGGCCCTCGGTCAGCGGGCGATACTGAAGGGTGACGACCGGCGGCAGGACCCAGGTCTCATGAACGGCGACGTCGGTCGTTCCGCCCTGGGCGCGGATCTCATGCTTGGTCGTGCCCAGGATCGCCTCGACCGCCAGGTGGTCGGTCAGGAAATAGGTGAAGCCCAGGGTCGGCATCACGCTGTCGCCCACATCGACGTGCAGGCCGGAGTCGGCGCCGGCGGCGGTCGTGATGGCGTTGTCGGCCTCGGAAAAGACATCCGTCACGCGGCCGGTGACGATCCAGTCGCCCTTCTTGGGCGCTTCCCAGACGGCGGTCTGGGCCATGGCCGGCGCGGCGAAGGCGGCGGCGGCGACGGCTGAGAGGATCAGGGTTTTCAGTTTCATCTTGCTCATCCCCGACGCCCGCTGCCGCCTCATGCGGCCTGTTCCGAGCGTCTTGAGGGGGGAGATGCGCCCCCTGCATCGGTCCGGCCTTGATCCAGCGCAAACCCATGCAGGGGTTGGACAATCTGTCCAGTCAGACCACCCGGGCGTGCCGCTTCTCGATGTCGACGGCGGCGGGATCAAAGGCGGCGCAGACCGCCCGCACGAACGGACGCCCCAGGTCCGTGACCGTCACCACAGACCCGCTGACCTCGGCCAGTCCGTCCAGCTGGAACGGCAGCAGCCGGGGCCAGGCGGCGTCCAGCTCGGCCAGAGCGCGCCCGTGTCGGCGCGCCAGATCCGCCACATCGACGGCGAAGTCGCACATCAGCCGTTCGATGATCTCGCCCACGAAGGCGTCGCGCGGATTCAGGGCTACGCCCCGTGCGACCGGCAGGTCTCCAGCCTCCACTGCGGCGCGCCAGTCTCGCTCCTGGGCGTGGTTCTGAACAAAGCCCAGCGGCGTGCGGCTGATCGACGACGCCCCCAGGCCGATCAGCACCGGCGCCTCGTCGGTCGTATAGCCCTGGAAGTTGCGACGCAGCCGGCCGGCCCGCGCGGCGGCGGCCATGGAATCGTGCGGCAAGGCGAAATGATCCAGTCCGATCGCCTGCCAGCCCTTCTGCACCAGATAGCGCGCCGCCGCCTGGCTCTGGGCGAAGCGCGCCTCGGCCCCAGGCAGATCGGCGTCCTTGATCAGCTTCTGATGCGACTTCATCCACGGCACATGGGCGTAGCCGAACAGGGCGATCCGGTCCGGCCGCAGGGTCGCGACCTGGGCCACCGTATTGACGACGTTCTCGACCGCCTGAAGCGGCAGGCCGTACATCAGATCCAGATTCAGCGAGGATACGCCTTGCGCGCGCAGGGCCTCGGCCGCCCAGCGGATGGTCTCGAAGGATTCCGGCCGGTTCACCGCCGCCTGAACCACGGGCGAAAGATCCTGCACCCCCAGGCTGGCGCGGCTCAGGCCGATGCGGCCGGCGGCCTCGATCCAGTCCTGGGTCAGGACTTCGGGGTCCAGTTCGGCGGCGATCTCGAAACAGTCGCCCAGGTCGAACCGGGCGGCCAGGCCGGCGAACAGCCGTTCCAGCTCTTGCGGCGGCAACATGTTGGGCGTGCCGCCGCCCAGATGGATCGAGCCGACCCTCAGGCGTCGGCCGTTCAGCCCGCCCATCCGGGCCAGGACCAGATCGGCCTCCTTCAGCAGCAGATCGACATAGCTGCTCATGGGGGCGACCCGGTTCATCGCCCGGGTGTTGCAGCCGCAGTACCAGCACAGCCGCTTGCAGAAGGGGATGTGCAGATACAGCGACACCGCGCGGTCGAGGGGCGCGGCCGACAGCCACGCCCCCCAATCGGCGGCCCCGACGGCGGGGGTGAACTGCGCCGCCGTCGGATAGGAGGTGTAGCGCGGCGCGTGGGCGTCGTAGCGGGCGATCAGCTCGCGCGTCGTCCGCACGTCGGCGCCGGCCGGGCTAGAGAGGGACATCGCCTTCTTTCGCCGCATCGACCGACAGGCCTTGATCGCCTTCGTCAAACAGGTGGAACTCGTGCCACAGGCCGTTCAGCACGCCGAAACCGACCGCCAGCCCGACACCCAGGATCCAGGAAAAATACCACATGGCTTGATGCTCCTCGGGTTCAGTACAGGTCGGGGTTGGTCTTGAGTGCGGCGACCGAGGTCCGGCCCCACAGCACCTTGTAGACCCAGCTGGTGTAGGCCAGCACGATGGGCAGGAAGACCAGGGTGCAGATCAGCATGATGAACAGGGTCACGTGGCTGGACGAGGCGTTCCAGACCGTCAGGCTGGACTGCGGGTCGATCGAGCTGGGCAGGATGAAGGGGAACATCGACAGGCCGACGGTCGAGATGATGCCGACGGTCGAGATCGACGACCCGCCGAAGGCCAGGGGCGCGGACCGCAGCCACATGCCCGACAGGCCGACCACCGCCCCGACGAAGCCCAGGGTGGGCGCGATCATCATCCACGGATAGAGCTTGTAGTTGTCCAGCCAGGCGCCGGGCGCGGCCTCGACCGTGGTGCGCAGCGGGTTGGAGAAGCCCTGGATGTCCAGGTCGCCCACGATCCGGTAGCCGACGTTGCCGAAGGCCATATACAGGCCGCCCGCAGCGAACAGGACGAGGGCCAGAAGGCCGGCGATCGTGCCGTACAGACGGGCGCGTTCCAGCACCGGTCCCTTTTCCGCCTTGACCGACAGCCAGGCCGCGCCGTGCAGCACCAGCATGGCCACCGACAGCAGGCCGGCGATCAGGCTGAACGGGGTGAAAAGGCCCAGCAGATTGCCGTCGTAGAAGGAGCGCAGGTCGCTATCCAGACGGAAGGGGGCGCCCAAGAGGACGTTGCCGACGGCGACGCCGAACACCAGGGCCGGCACGAAGCCGCCGATGAACAGGCACCAGTCCCAGAAGGACCGCCACTTGGGCGAGGGCCGCTTGGAGCGGTACTTGAACGACACCGGCCGCAGGATCAGGGCCGACAGGACCAGGAACATGGCCAGGTAGAAGCCCGAGAAGCTGACGGCGTAGACGAAGGGCCAGGCGGCGAAGATGGCGCCGCCGCCCAGGATGAACCACACCTGGTTGCCTTCCCAGGTGGCGCCGACGGTGTTGATCACCATCCGGCGCTCCTCGTCCGTCTTGGCGACGAAGGGCAGCAGGGCCCCGACCCCCAGGTCGAAACCGTCGGTCAGGGAGAAGCCGATCAGCAGCACGCCCAAGAGGGCCCACCAGATCAGGCGAAGGGTTGCGAAGTCGATTGGAAGATCCATGGTCGGATGTCCTCAGTCTGTCTGGTTCAGGCCACGGCCGGGGCGGCGACGGGGGTCGCGGG
>NZ_JBWKZJ010000049.1:0-20001 GCF_059424365.1 Brevundimonas sp. GW456-12-10-14-LB3 | reverse complement strand
AACTCCCCCCGTGCAGCCCCGCCCCCAACCGGCCGATACTGGCCCGAGACGTCGCCGCTCAGATGGTGGCGGAAGGCCGCCTCAACCGGCGCCCGCTCTGCGGTCTCCGTCCCCCGACGCACTCCGCTCTCCCGGCCTTCGCACGCCGCCAGGGCTGCAATACAGAGAAGAATCCCGCCCAGGCGCCGCATCAGCGATCCAACGACCGGTCCAGAGCCCGGAATCCGGCGATGGCCAGTTCGGTCGAGGCGGCGAAGACCTCCGGCTTGATCCGCTCGAAGTCGTCGCTGGGGCGATGATAGTCGGGGTGATAATCGACCCCCATATAGAGGAAGGGAACCCCGGCCTCATGGAAGGGGGCGTGATCGGAGGCGTCCACCCAATTGTCCTCTCCCTCGTCCTGCGGCGTGTCCTTGCCGAAGGCGAGGCGGACCGGCCCTACCGGGGCGATCGGCTCCAGGATCGGGCGTAGACTCGGATTCTGATAGGTTCCCGTGACCCATAGCCGCCCATCGGTCTCGGCCCGCGCCGTCATGTCGAAGTTCAGGTTCAGGGCGACGGCGGACAGGGGCATGGGCGGGGCCTTGACGAACGCTTTCGCCCCCAGAAGCCCGCGCTCTTCCCCGTCGAAGAAGACGAGCAGAACGCTGTGCTCCGGCGCCTCGGCCTTCAGCCGCTTGGCCAGCTCCAGGGCGGTCGCGACGCCGGAGGCGTTGTCGTCGGCGCCGTTGTAGATTCGACCGCCGTGGACGCCGACGTGATCATAGTGGGCCGACACGACGATATAGCGGTCGCTGACCCGGCGGCCGGGGATCAGCCCCAGAATATTGACGCCGCGATAGGTCGTCGGCCCGTTGGGCGAGTCGCCCATGGCTTCGAACGGCTGCAGCCGTCCGAACGGCGCCGGCGCCACGTCCAGGGCCTCCAGCCGCGACACGAGATAGGCCCTGGCCCGCTCTCCGCCAGTCGAGCCGGTGTCGCGCCCCTCCATCTCGTCCGACGACAGGATCCGCACGTCCGCCAACAGCTGATCATAGACGGAGGCGAGCGGGGCGACCGGCTGGCCGGCCGGCGTCGCGGTCGGCGTGACACAGCCGGCCGCCCCGAGCGCGAGGCCCGCCGTCATGACGGCGCTGACGAAAGAACGGACGGTCGGCATGGGCGGCTCCACGGGGTCGATACGGCAACTTAGCGCGGCGCTGCGGCGCCGTCAGCCGCGTTGACGGGATGAACCTGACGCTGCGCATGCATTGAAACAGGTGATAGGGAGTTCGACATGTCCAGCGCGATTCCCGCCTTTCCGCCCGTCGAAGACCTGACCGCCGAGACGGCGGCTGAGGAGCTGGCCTGGCTGGCCGCCGAAATGGCTCGCCACGACGCCCTCTATAATGAAGCGGCGCCCGAGATTTCCGACGCGGACTACGACGCCCTGCGCGCCCGGAATCTGGCGGTCGAGGCCGCCTTTCCCGATCTGGTCCGCCCCGACTCCCCGTCGAACAAGGTCGGCGCCGTCGCCTCCAGCCAGTTCGCCGAGGTGCGGCACGGCGTCCCCATGCTGTCGCTGGACAACGCCTTCGACGAGGGGGAGGTGCGCGACTTCGTCGCCCGCATCGCCCGCTTCCTGAAACTGCCGGCCGACGAACCCATCGCCTTCGTCGCCGAGCCCAAGATCGACGGCCTGTCCGCCAACCTCCTCTATGTGGACGGCCGGCTGACCCTCGGCGCCACGCGCGGCGACGGGCGCACGGGCGAGGACGTGACCGCCAATCTGAACACCATCGCCGATGTGAAACAGGCCCTGGCCAGCGACGACTGGCCCGACCGGATCGAGATCCGGGGCGAGGTTTACGCCCCCAATGACGCCTTCGCCGCCTTCAACGCCGCCGCCGAGGCCGAGGGCCGCCGCACCTACGCCAACCCCCGCAACTTCGCTGCGGGCTCCCTTCGCCAGAAGGACGCCCGGATCACGGGCAAAAGGCCGCTGAACTTCTTCGCCTACGCCTGGGGCGAACACTCCAGCGATTTCGCCGAGACCCAGTGGGAGGCCCTGCAAAAGCTCAAGGCCTGGGGCTTTCCCGTCAACGCCCGCTCGCGCCGGGTCGAGGGCGCCGAGGGCCTGATCGCCGTCTATCGCGAACTGGAACGCGACCGCGCGACCCTAGGCTATGACATCGACGGCGTGGTCTACAAGGTCGACCGCATCGACTGGCAGCGCCGCCTGGGCTTCGTCGCCCGCAGCCCCCGCTGGGCCATCGCCCACAAATTCCCGGCTCAACAGGCCACCACAGTGCTGGAAGGCATCGACATCCAGGTCGGCCGCACCGGCTCCCTGACCCCCGTGGCCCGGCTCCACCCCGTCACCGTCGGCGGGGTCGTGGTCCGCAACGCCACCCTGCACAATGAAGACGAGATCGAACGTCTGGATGTCCGCGTCGGCGACACCGTCCGCCTGCAACGCGCCGGCGACGTCATCCCCCAGATTCTGGGCGTGGTCCCGGAGCTGCGCCCCGCCGACGCCGTCCCCTATGTCTTCCCCGACAAATGCCCGGTCTGCGGCTCGGAGGCCGTGCGGGAGGGCGACGAGGTCAAGCGCCGCTGCACCGGCGGCCTGATCTGCGACGCCCAGATCGTCGAGCGGCTGAAGCATTTCGTCAGCCGCCGCGCCTTCGACATCGAAGGCCTGGGCGAGAAACAGCTTGTCGCCTTCCACGCCCGCGGCTGGATCAAGGAGCCCGCCGACATCTTCCGCCTGGCGCGCGATGCGGACCGGCTGAAGGAATTGGAGCGCGAAGATGGCTATGGCGAGACCAGCATCCGCAACCTGGTCGCCGGCATCGACGCCCGGCGCGTCATTGCGCTGGACCGGTTCCTGTTCGGCCTGGGCATACGCGACATCGGCGAACAGACCTCCATCGTCCTGGCTCGGGCCTTCGAAAGCTGGTCCGCGCTGAAGGCCGCCTGCGTCCAGGCCGCCTCGGGTGTGCCGTCCGACGCCTGGACCACGCTCGCCTCCGCCCACGCCATATCGCCCCGCGTCCTGACCCTGATGGCCGAGGCGACGCCCCCCGCCGTCGATCCCTGGCCCGAGGCGACGATGGACATGAAGATCAGTCAGGCCTTCCCCGGCATGGCCGCCCCGGCCCGCCGCTCGCTGGCGACGATGGTTCAGGACTGGTCCGGCTTGGTCGAACTGGCCCGCGTGGCGCGTGAGGAAGCCCCGTCCGAAATCCTGAACCAGATCGCCGGCGTCACCGGCGTCGGCCCCGTCGCGGCCCTGGCCCTGGCCCACTTCTTCCACGAGCCGCACAATCTGAAGGTCGTCGCCGCGCTCGAAGCCGAACTGACCCAGATCCTCGACGCCGAACGGCCCAAGTCCGACACCCCGGTCGCGGGAAAGACCGTCGTCTTCACCGGCGCCCTGGAACGCTTCACCCGCGACGAAGCCAAGGCCCGCGCCGAAAGCCTGGGCGCCAAGGTCTCGGGCTCCGTCTCCAAAAAGACCGACTATCTCGTCGCCGGTCCCGGCGCCGGCTCAAAGCTCAAAGACGCCGAAAAGCACGGGGTTCGGGTGCTGACCGAGGACGAGTGGCTGGCTCTGATCGGGGGATAGGTGGGGGCTTAGCCGGTCCGCGCGCGGAACGCCCGCTGCTCCAGCCGCCGAAAGCTTCCCTAAGGTCCGGTTTTTGTTGGCGATAAGGTGATCGGCAGAGCCTTGTTTTGATCCAAAACCGGGATCACCTTGCGCCCAACGGGCGGCGTCGCCGACCCGAACAGAGGAAACGACGATGAAGACCAAGATCATGCTGGCCGCCGCCGCCCTGGCGACCGCCCTCGCCTCCCCCGCCCTGGCCGGCGATCCGACTGGCCTGTGGCAGACCCCCACCAATGGCGGCCAGGTGCGGATCAGCCGCTGCGGCCAAGCCCTGTGCGGGACGCTGGTGACGTCGAACCACATCCGCGCCGACCCCAATGTGCGCGACGAGCACAATCGCGACGCCAGCCTGCGGGGCCGGACCCTGCGCAATCTGCCCATGCTTTCGGGCTTTACCGGCGGCCCCACGGAATGGCGCAACGGCTCGGTCTATAATCCGGCTGACGGCCGCACCTATCGCGGCACCATCACCATGAACGGGGACAACAGCCTGAACCTGCGCGGCTGTGTCGTCGCTCCCCTGTGCAAGACCCAGACCTGGACCCGCATCCAGTAATCCTCTTCGGCGCAGAACAGCAAAGGCCCGGCCGGATCGTTCCGGCCGGGCCTTTTCATGGCGTTCAGAGCCAGAACCTCAGCGGTTCAGGGCCGCCCGCGCCGCTTCGGCGTAGCGATGGCCCACCGCCGCTCCCTTGGGGAAGACGGCGTCGATTCGCGCCAGATCCTGGGGCGTCAGCGCCAGGTCCACGGCGGCGACGTTCTGTTCCAGGGTCGCGACGCGGCGGGTGCCGGGAATGGGGATCAGATCGTCCCCCTGAGCCAGGACCCAGGCCAGGGCCAGTTGGGCGGCCGTGACGCCCCTGTCGGCCGCGATCGCCTTCACCGCCTCGACAAGATCCAGGTTCTTCTGGAAATTCTCACCCATGAAGCGCGGATTGGTGCGGCGGAAGTCGTCGGGGGCCAGATCGTCCACCGACCTGATCTCGCCGGACAAGAAGCCCCGGCCCAGCGGGCTGTAGGGCACGAAACCGATCCCCAGCTCGCGCGTGACGGCGAACAGCTCGTCTTCGGGCTCGCGGCTCCACAACGAATACTCCGTCTGAAGCGCGGTGATCGGATGGGTGGCGTGGGCCTTGCGCAGGGTCTCAGGCGACGCCTCCGACAGTCCCAGGAAGCGGACCTTGCCTTCGGTCACCAGCTCCGCCATCGCCCCGACCGTCTCTTCGATCGGTGTGTCGGAATCGACCCGGTGGAGATAGTAGAGATCGACGTGATCGACGCCCAGCCGCTGGAGACTGCCCTCAATGGCCCGGCGGACGTTGGCGGGGCTGCCGTCCACCATCAGCTTCGACCGGTCCGCGTTGTAATTGATGCCGAACTTGGTGGCGATAAAGGCTTGGTTGCGCCGATCCTTCAACGCCTTGCCGAGGAGGATCTCGTTCGCATGGGGCCCATACATCTCGGCCGTATCGAACAGGGTCACGCCCAGGTCCAGGGCCCGGTGGATGACGGCGGTGGACTGGGCCTCGTCGGCGCCGCCGTAGAAGGCGCTCATGCCCATACAGCCCAGGCCGATGGCCGAGACTTCGGGTCCGCTCGGACCCAGTTTGCGCGTCTTCATCTGCGCTCTCCTGTCGATGTGGGGGATCGGCCCAAAAACGGAAAATGGAGGCCGACGATCAGGAGATGGGAGCTACAGGCCGGGGCATCAAGCCCGCCCGGCCTCTGCGATGGTACCGCCTCTCAGGCTTGAACTGAGGACCTCCGGTTCCACAAACCGGCGCTCTAACCAACTGAGCTAAGGCGGCCCGCGCATCGCGAGGCGCGTTCTCTACCGGTCCTGCGACAGGGGATCAAGCGGCTTGATGCGATTTCGTGACGACGCGGGACAAAAGAAAACGCCCCGGAGATGGCTCTCCGGGGCGTCTGTCCTTTGAAGGCTGCGCCTCACCCGAGGGTGAAGGGCACCCGGACACGGAAGGTGGCGTCCTGGGCGGCGCCATCGACGGTCCGCGGGGACAGTTGTCCACGCTGAACCACCCGAATGGCGGCGCGACCGAAGCCCATGCCGGCCGGCTCTTCCGAGACCACCCGACAGTTGGCCGGGGAGCCGTTGGCGCGAGCCGTGCACTCGACCGTGGCCGAGCCGCTGATTTCCCGTTCCAGAGCGCGGGCAGGGAAGTCGTCGGCGGTCGGACGCGGCTGACGGGCCCACTGCACGTTCGTGATCACGGACGGCTTGGGCGGCGCCGGCGGAGCCGGAGGCGGCGGCGGGCCGGGAACGACGACGGGCGGACCGGTGTACTCGACCCGATCTTCCTTCTTCGTCGGCGTGATGTTCACCGGCGGAGGCGGAACGATGTTCGGGACGGGCGCAGGCACGCGAACCTGAAGCTTCGGCGGCGGAGGCGTGTCCGTCGGCGGAGGCGGCGGAGGCGGAGGCGGCGGAGGCGGCGGGACCGGCTCGACCAACTCGACCTCGACGGACTCGTCGACGTAGTTGAACTCCTTGAGCTTAAACTTCGACTGCTGAAGGAAGAAGATCAGCAGGGCGAACAGGAGGGTGACGATCAGCAGGCACACGATCAGCACGGGGTAGGAAACCCCCATGAAGCCCTTGGCCTTGGGTACGTCGTAACGACTGCGATGATAAGTGACGTCTGTCATACTATCTCCGCCATCTAGCTCGTCGCCTGGTCTTCGCCGACCAGTGCAACGCTGTAGAAGCCGTTATCCTGCAAGGCGTTCATGACCTGCATGAAGTCGCCGTAGCGGGTGTTTTGGTCAGCCCGAATGAAGATCCGCTCATCGGCCGGGTTCCGGGAGCCGATCTGTTTCGTCAGATCTTCTCCCAGCGTTCCGATGCTGGTCTGGAAGTCGCCCACAAAGACGTCGCCGTCGTTCTGGATCGAAATATAGACCGGCTTGGGCGGGTTCGGGGCCGCCTTGGCGACGGCGATCGGCAACTCTACCGGCACCGACACGGATGCGAGCGGAGCCGCAACCATGAAGATGATGAGCAGGACGAGCATGATATCAACGAAAGGCGTGACGTTGATATCGCTGTTGGCCTCGACCTGGCTGCCGCCGCCGCCTGATTTAATCTTGGCGGCCATCCGTCTTACGCCCCCTTGTCGAGTTGACGCGAGATGCCGTTCAGCAGCTCAGCGGCGAAACCGTCGGCGCGGGTGCCGTAGGCGGCGATGCGGGTGTTGAAGTAGTTATAGAAGACCACGGCCGGGATAGCGGCGAACAGGCCGATACCGGTGGCCAGCAGGGCCTCGGCGATACCCGGAGCAACGACGGCCAGGTTGGTCGTATTGGATTCCGCGATGCCGATGAAGGAGTTCATGATGCCGTAAACGGTACCGAACAGACCGACGAATGGACCGGTCGAACCGACCGAGGCCAGGAACTGCTGACCGCCCGACAGGCGCTTGGCCAGGCCCGACTGAACGGCGGCGACGGCGGCGGTGGCGCGGCCCATGGCGTTGTCCAGGTGGTCGCCGGTGACCGAAAGGCCAGCTTGACGCGACATTTCGATTTCGTCGGTGGCGGCGGCGGCCATGTCGGCCAGCGGGTTGCCGTCATATTCTTCCTGGGTGGCGACGGCGCGCATGTCCGCGATGGTGCGGGCGCCGCGGAAGTTTTCCAGGAAGTTGTCGGTCTTGCGGTTCAGGGCGCCGAACTCGAACAGCTTGATGAGCAGCAGGGTCCACGACAGGATCGAGGCCAGCAGCAGGCCGATCATCACGACCTTAACGATGATCGTGGCTTCCATGAACATGGAGATCGGGGTGATGCCGCCCGAATGACCGCCGCCGACGGATTCGCCGACGGTTGAGGGGTTGGCCGCATCGGCGGCCGGAGCCATGGCCGTCGGGGCTTCGGCGGGCGCGGCGGCCGGGGTCGGCTCGGCCGGGGCCTGGGCCAGAACCGGCGAGCTCGCCATCAGGACGGCCGCGCCGGCCGCGGCGAGAAGGATGTTCGTCTTTTTGCTGTTCAGCATAGTTCGCCAGTTCCTGCTTGGTCTGACTCGTGGAACCAAAGGTGCGGCCGTGTCAAAGGGCCGCCCCCCAACCTGAAATGTTTCCTTCAGAGGCCATGTCCCTGCGGGATCGCCGGCCGCTGAATTCTTGGATGGAGACATATGCGGTCGCCCGTACTGCCTCCGATGTTCGAACCGCGGGAGAACACGCCTCCTAGAATCCGTTTGACGCCTTAATGGGAGGGCGTCCCAACCCCTTTGACGAACCCTTACCGGAGCGTCAAGGGACAACAGCCGGATTTCGCCTTTGGGGAGAAGGTTCATGAGAATCTCGCCCTTTTGTCGCGCCCAGAATGGCGCAGCACGACATTTTTGTGATGCTAATCTGTAGATTAGGGGAAGCTTGTTCGAAAACGCGCCTCGGCGCAGTTTTTAACTCTTTCAGCAGCCTTCCGCAGGTCATCCGCCCCGCGAGTCGCCGATTGCACGCGACGATCGCACGCATGAAGGCGCTTGCCGGGAAAAGATATGAGATCTGGGAAGCCCCGAAGGGAAAATGGTGCCTGGAGGCGGATTCGAACCACCGACACGCGGATTTTCAATCCGCTGCTCTACCAACTGAGCTATCCAGGCGCCGACGCGGCGTCGCGAGAGGCGGGTCTATAGGCGACACTTTTCGCACTGTCCAGCGCCGTTTCAGTCCTTTTCGTCATCCTCCTTCAGCCCCTCTTCCAAGGGAACCGGAATGACGTAAGCCCCACTGAACCAGCGTTGCAGATCCACCTCTGAACAGCGGCGCGAGCAGAAGGGCCGATATTTGGGATCGGCCTCGGCCTTTCGGCAAATGGGACAGGCGCTCATGGTTCAGCCTTCTTCTATATGGCCCCGGCCGGGCGGCAGGGCGTCGTCGGACCGCAGGCCGGCCCTCGGCCCCAGCCGGGCGATCAGGGGCGCGGCCAAGGCGGCCTCCTCGGGCGCGCAGCGGACGCTCAGCCTCGGCGTCGTCGTTTCGCTCAGCAGCCGCCGACGCAGCGCCCGAACCAAGGCCAGGGCGCGCGTGGCGACCGACGGTCCGCCGCCGTCGAACAGTCGTTCCTCGACCGGCGTCATGCGCCAGGGCAGCGACATCTGCAGCAGGCCGAACCGGCTGATCGGGCCGAAGACGGCCTGCGGCTCATGGGAAAAGGCGGCGCGGGCGATGCGGGCTTGAGCCTCCGCGTCCTGCCCGTCCCCGACCAGGTCGATGACCACCAGCCCGCCCCACTGTCTGAGACCGATCAGCCGCGCGGCCTGATGGAGCCCCTCTCGGTTGGCGGCCGCCCGCCCCTGCCGCGCGTCTCGACCGGGACTGGGCGCATAGTCGATGTCGACGGCGACCAGGGCGCGCGTCCTTTCCAAGGCGAGATCGACGCCATGGGCCGCGCTGCCCCATCGGGCGGCTAAGGCCTCTTCCTCCGCTTCCACAGCGGCGTCGATGGCGGCGACGCCCTCGATCAAGTGACTATTCGGAGCCAGGGCCTGGAGACGTTCCGCCACGCCGGGCGCGGCTTGCAGCAGACGCGGCGCGCCCTCCCCCGGCCCCAGACGACGCACGACCGGCCCCTTGCCGGCGCGGGGCTCGGCGATCACCGCCACCTCCAACCGCTCGCCCTGATCGACGCGATCCTTCCGATTCAGCGGCAGGAAGGCCGGCGGGCCGGCGCCTAGGTCCATGAAGGCGCCGCGAAGACCTGGATTGACGTCGGTCACGCGGCCAACGGCCCGCGCGCCCAAACGGCACTGAGGGACGTCGTCGTCGCGATGGATGATCAGATGGGTGTAGCGGCCGTTCCGGGACGCCACGCCGCGGATTTCGCCAGGCGTGTCGTCGAGGAAGACCTCGACTGCGCCGCTCATGCGCGCCAGCCGACGCCGTGCAACAGTTGGACGGCTTCGTACAGGGGCAGCCCCATGACCGAGGGATGGCTGCCGACGATCCGCTGAACGAAGGCGCCGGCCGGGCCCTGGATGCCGTAGCCGCCAGCCTTGCCGCGCCAGTCGCCCGTCGCGACATAGGTCGCGATCTCATGATCGGACAGCGGTTTGAAGGTGACGCGGGTCTCATTGACCCGTACGGCCGTCCTGCCGTCGCGCACCACCGCCACCCCTGTGAAGACACGATGATTGCGCCCGGACAGCAGTTTGAGGAAACGTGCGGCCTCGGCCTCGTCCGCCGCCTTTTCGAGGAACCGACGACCGACCGCGACCACCGTGTCGGCGGCCAGAACGACGGCCTGGGGGCGACGCGAAGCGACCACCTGGGCCTTGGAAGTCGCCAGCCTTTCGGCCAGACGCGGCGGCGTCTCGCCCTTCAGCGGGGTTTCGTCGATATCGGCAGGGTCGATGTGATCCGGCTTGATTCCCACCTGCGCCAGCAGTTCGATGCGGCGTGGGCTGGACGAGGCCAGCACAAGCTCCAGACGCCCTTCCGACACGAAAACGACGCCGCTCCTTATTTGAAGCGGTAGGTGATGCGACCCTTGGTCAGGTCGTAGGGGGTCATTTCCACCAGGACCTTGTCGCCCGCCAGCACGCGGATGCGATTCTTGCGCATCTTGCCGGCGGTGTGGGCGATGATCTCGTGGTCGTTCTCGAGCGTCACGCGGAAGGTGGCGTTCGGCAGCAGTTCGCTGACGGTGCCGGGAAACTCGAGCAGTTCTTCCTTAGCCATGCGGCCTCTCGCGCCCGGTTGATATGCGTTCAGCCCCACGCCGGGCGGGCGCGAGGGGCGGAATGGAGGGGCCTAATGCCCCAAAACGGCAAGATAGTCGAGGTCAGCCGCGACGGTAGAGGGCGCACAGCAGGGTGAATAGCCGCCGCGCCGTCTCCTGATCGACGGCGATCTTGCCTTCCAGGCGGTTCATCAGCTGTTCCGCCCCTTCGTTATGCAGTCCCCGTCGACCCATATCGACAGATTCGATCTGGCTGGGCGAGGAGCCGCGCAGGGCTTCATAATAGCTGTCGCAGATCAGCAGATAGTCTTTGATGACGCCCTTCAGCGGCGTCAGGCTGATGGCGTAGGTGCGGGCGAAGGCCTCGCCCGTGACGTCGAACACCAGACGATTGTCCTGAAGCGACAGCTTCAGCCGGTAGGACCCGCCCTCTGCGCCGACGGGTTCAAAACTGTTTCGTTCGACCAGATCGAAGATGGCGACGCGGCGCTCGTGTTCGATCTCGGCCGTCGCCGCCGGCAGGGTGGCGGCGTCCAGCTCCACGGACGCCAGCTTGTGGGGAGCGCTCATACCGTCTTCCCTTCGTCCAGCTCTGCGTCGTCCAAATGGGTCGGCGCCATTCGGGCCGGCCAGCGCTCGGATATGTCGGTGACGACGGCGTCCAGGCATTCGACGTCGATTCTCAGATCACCGCCCCCGGCGAACATCAGTATGACCCGACCGCTCGGCGCCTCGGTCGGGATGAAGTCGAGCGCCAGCAGCTCCAGCGAGGCGTCCGGGTTGCGCGGCAACCGCCGGCTCTTTACCCCCATGACATCGCCGAACTGCATGGCGGACATGACGCGGGTTCCGCCGCATTCCCAACAGAAGCGGCTGAAGGCGATGGTCAGGGTGCGCGCGCCCTTTTCCCAGACGATGTCGATCGGCCGGAGTATGGCGTCCTGAAGGGCGGCCGAGATGATCTGCAGATCGTCGGCGTCCTCAGCCAGCAGACGCAGCGGTTCGACCGCCGTCTTGGCTTCGGACAGGGCGCCGTCGATCTCCGCTGTCATCACTCCATCCCTTCGCTGTGACCCTTGATCCGCCGAATCTCTGCGCCGCAGGCGCCGAGCTTTTGTTCCAAACGCTCGAACCCGCGATCGAGATGATAGACGCGACCGACGGTCGTTTCGCCTTCGGCGACCAGGCCGGCGATGATCAGGCACATCGAGGCGCGCAGATCGGTGGCCATGACCTGGGCGCCGTGCAGCGCCTCGACGCCGTGCACACGGGCCTCGCCCGCATGGACGGAGATCTCGGCGCCCAGCCGCGCCAGTTCCGGCACATGCATGAAACGGTTCTCGAAGATCGTCTCCCGCACCGTGCTGACGCCCATTGCCGTGGTCATCAGGGCCATGAACTGGGCCTGCAGATCGGTGGCGAAGCCCGGATAGATCGCCGTCTCGACATCGACCGCCTTCAGCCGGACCTTGGGGTCGCGCTTGATCAGAACGCCGTCTTCCGTCGCCGACACCTCGACTCCGGCCTCGATCATCTTGTCGGTCAGGGCGCCGATCAGATCAGCCCTGGCCTTGGTCAACCGGACCTCGCCCCCGGCCATGGCGGCGGCGACGGCGTAGGAGCCCATTTCGATACGGTCGGGAATCACCGACCAGGTCGTCCCGGTCAGCGACGAGACGCCGGTGATGGTCAGGACGTCGGTGTCAATCCCCTCGATCTTGGCGCCCATGGCGGTCAGACAGCGCGCCAGATCGCCGATCTCGGGTTCACGCGCGGCGCGGCGCAGCACGGTCGTGCCCTGGGCCAGGACGGCGGCCAGCAGGGCGTGTTCGGTCGCCCCGACGGAGACGAACGGAAACTCGATGTCGGCGCCCTTCAGGCCGGACGGCGCCTTGGCGGTGACATAGCCTTCCTCCAGCTCGATCTCAGCGCCCAGGGCCGTGAGCGCCTGAAGATGCAGATCCACCGGCCGGGCGCCGATGGTGCAGCCGCCGGGCAGAGACACCTTGGCCTCGCCGGTGCGGGCCAAGAGCGGCCCCAGCACATTGAACGAGGCCCGCATCTGCCGCACCAGATCATAGGGGGCGAAGGTCGATGTCAGGGTCTTGGCGTGGAACAGGCTCTCCTGCCCGTCGGCGCCGTCCCGCTCGGTCGCCTCAATGCCGAATTGGCGCAGCAACTGACCCAAGAAGCGGGTGTCGGCCAGCCGCGGCATATTGGTCAGCAGCAGGGGTTGATCCGTCAGGATCGAGGCGGCCATCAGCTTGATGGCGGAGTTCTTGGCGCCGCTGACGGGGATCTCCCCGAAGAGCTGAGCGCCGCCCTGAATGGCGATACTGTCCATGACGTCCTTGAAGCGCGCCCGAAGGAAACGCCTCGGGGGGAGGGTTCTCTAGCAAGCCGGCGCGCGCTTGCCAAAGGGCGGAGCGTCCGCCGGGCGATGACTTTCAGTTGCTGTCCTTGGGCGCCGCCGGGGTTCGGGCGGGCGCCTTGCGGCGTCGCAGGTTGGCGCGCAGGGCCGCCGCCAGGCGAATGGCGCGTTCGGCCTTGGCCCGCGCAGCCTCGGACGACGCGCCGCCCTCTGGCGTCAAGCTGGGCGAGGTCTCGACGGGCGGGGTGTCGGTGTCGTGCGGCGGACGAGTCATGAGCTTAAAATGCCGTGATAATGGGGCTTGTCCAAACTTTCTTTCAGATCGTCAAAAAGCCGCTTCCCTCCCCCGAACGGTTTGGCTATACGGCCGCTTCCTCAGTCGGGGCCGCCGTAGCTCAGTGGTAGAGCGCATCCTTGGTAAGGCTGAGGTCGTGGGTTCGATTCCCCCCGGCGGCACCATCTGAGACGAAAAAGGCCCGGCGAAAGCCGGGCCTTTTGCTTGATGGAAGGCCGCGCCGCTTCAGTCGGACGCCGTCGCGCCTCGCGGCCAGGCCGCGCCGTCTTCAGCGTCCCGGTCCTTGCTCCAGCTGAAGCCCATCGACAGGGATTTGCGGCTCGAATCGGCGCCGTAGCCGCGCACCCGCCCGTAAGGCGGATAGAAGCCAGGCCCCCGAAGTCCGTAGCCGTAAGCCTCATAGCCGTAGCCCCAGGGCTCGTTGCGCCCCTCGCGATAGGCCAAGTCCAGACGCCCGTTTTCGCCGATCGGCATCGAGACGGCTGCGCCATAGCTGCGATAGCCGCCGGTGCCGACGCCCGCCTCGACCATGCCGTGCATCTGGCGGTCGTCCATGGGGCCTTCGGCGGGCGGCTCCTGAAAATCGACGCCGGGGGTTCGGTTGCTGAGCCAGGCCTGGATCTGCTGTTCCGTCGTCATCCCATGGGGTTGAGCGTCCTGCGCGGTCGGCGCAGGCGCAGCGGCCTCCGGAGCGGCGGCCATGGCCTGGGCCAGGGTCGGGGCGTTGGTCGGGGCGGTCGCGACGACGCCGTCAGGATCGCCGTCCGCGCCTGCGCCCGAAGCTGCGAGCGCCAAGCTCGCCACAAGTCCTGCCATCAGCATGGG
This sequence comes from Brevundimonas sp. GW456-12-10-14-LB3, assembly GCF_059424365.1. Classification (NCBI taxonomy): domain Bacteria; kingdom Pseudomonadati; phylum Pseudomonadota; class Alphaproteobacteria; order Caulobacterales; family Caulobacteraceae; genus Brevundimonas; species Brevundimonas sp. GW456-12-10-14-LB3. Next base: position 6,159 of record NZ_JBWKZJ010000049.1, on the reverse strand, counting down.
CCGTCTCCTTCCGCCTCATCCTAGCACGCCGATTGCGGCCATGGTCAGGCGTTTCCGTCGCCCCGTCGCAACGGGTCCGGCAAGGGTTCGCCTTCGGGCACGAAGGTCAGAGCGACCGAGTTGATGCAATAGCGGTTTCCCGTCGGCGGCGGGCCGTCGGGGAAGACGTGGCCCTGGTGGCTGCCGCAGCGGGCGCACAGGGTCTCGATGCGAATCATGCCGTAGCTGGTGTCGCGCACCTCATGGACGTGGGCCGGATCGACAGGTTCGGTGAAGCTGGGCCAGCCGGTTCCGCTTTCGAACTTGGTGCGGCTGCGGAACAGGGGCAGACCGCACTCCCGGCAACAGAAGACGCCCGCGCGTTTTTCGCCCAGCAGGGTTCCGCAGAACGGCGCCTCCGTGCCGTGGGACAGGAGGACGCGCTTCTCCTCGGGGTTCAGGTCCGCCTCCAGCCGGGCGCGTTCCTGATCATCGGGCGGCGTCAGATCATAGCCGGCCGAGGAGTGTCGGGGGGCTACGGAATCGGAAAGGTCGATGTCGGTCATGAGCCCGAAATAGGAAGGGGCGGGCCGAGGTTCCACCCCGACCCGCCCCCTTCAAACCCGATCGCCAGGACGTCCTATTGGAACAGGCTGGCGACCCAGGCGCGCACGGCCGTCTCGTCGGCCGCATCACCCGAGTAAGCCAGACCCTGCGTCGGCGTGTACGGGGCGTCATTGCCGCGCTGGCGGGTGGTCCAGGCCTTATGGCCATAGGTCAGTTCCGCGTAGTTCGACGGCAGACGCAGCACGGTCGGCTCGATGAAGATGGTGTCCTCAGCCGTGGTTGATCCCGCCAGACGCACGTTCGGCAGGCGGGTCAGCAGATCCAGGGTGTCCAGGCAGCCCCCGCTGCAGCCGGCGTCCACCAGAACGACCACGGGTCCGGCGACCGGATTGGCCGCGCCGGTGTCCGGCACGGACGGACGACCCGGCATGGTGAAGGTCGCCTGATTGGCCGCCAGGGCCGAATCGAAGGCCGCCACGATGGCCTGGGTCTGGTCGATCACTGCGCTGGATTCCTGCACGAAGCGAGGATCGGCCTGCATGCGGCCCAAGGTGTCGACGAACCACTGGCGATTGGCCGGGGTGGCGCGATAGGTGATGGAGCCGGCTTCCGGCTGGCGGCTGACGGTGAACTCCGGCGTCCAGATGCGATTGGCCAGGCCGTAGCCGCGGCTGGTGGCGTTCAGCGACGAGCCGTCGGCGCCGCGCAGATCGATCACCAGGCCCTGCGATCCGCGAATGGCCGGCAGTTGCGCCTCGACGGCGGCGAAGAAGGCGTCCCAGCCGGCGTCGTCGGCCAGACTGTGGACATGGACCCAGGGACGACCGTTGACGGTCTCCACCGCCAGCGGCGTCGCCGGCGGCACATAGACGGTCGCGCGATAGGCGGCTTCCAGCGACGCCGCGTCGGCGGGTTGGGGCTGCATCTGGAACTCGCGCTCCCGACGCCCGACCTTGAAGCTGCACAGCGACGGCACCCCGCCGGTGAAGGGGTTGTTGCGGTTCCACAGCAGATAGGGGGCGGTGCGGACGCGCCCGGCTTCCGTCGTCAGATCGCCTTCCCAACGGTCCAGCCGCTCATCGGCCAGTTGAGCCGCAGTCTTGTCGCCGCACTTGACCAGGGTCGAGCCGACAGGCGGCAGGTTCCGAACGCCCGGCTTGACGTAGGAAACCACATATTCGCCGTTGCGCCAGGCCGTCGTCACGCCCGGCCAGCCGATGGCGAAGAAGGGCCCCTGCCCTTCATAGGTCGGCCGGATCGCGGTGTTGGAATCGCGGAATCCGTTCGCATAGTAGCGCAACAGATAGGCGTGGCTGTCCCCGCTGTTGACGCGGCCGACGCGGCCCATGGCGTCCTGATAACCGGCGTCGATCCAGTTGCGGAAGGCTTCGCCCGGCGCGCCGGGAATGACGGCGGCCGGATGGTTGGCGGCCAGGGCGTCACGGGCGGCCTGAAGGTCTTGCTGGGCCAGGGCGCGGAAATCCTGGGCCGATGCGGCTCCAGCCGCCAGACTGAGGGACATGACGGCGGCCGAGGCGGCGGCGATCAAGCGGTTCATGGAGGCTCCTGGGCTCGGATTCTAAAGCGAGGTGGCGCCGTTAAACCTTATGGCCGCCGGGCTTGCCAACCCCCATCGGCGCCCTTTGGCGCGATTGTCGCAGCCCTCGCCTAGCGCCGATCCGGCTCAGAGCGGCGGGGAACTTTCCGTCACCGGACCGAATATCTGTCGGAAGCTGTTCTTCAACGCCGCATCCGCCTCATCCATCGCGGCCAGGATTCCCAGGTCCACCAGGCTGGTCACCCCGTGGTCCTGGATGCCGCACGGCACGATGCCGCCGAAATGCTCCAGGTCGGGCTCCACGTTCAGGCTGATCCCGTGGAAGCTGACCCATTTGCGGACCTTGACCCCGATGGCGGCGATCTTGTCCTCGCGCGACCAGCCCGCGCCCTTGCGCTCGACCCAGACCCCGACCCGGCCCTCGCGCACCCCGGCCTCGACGCCGAACCGGTCCAAGGCGCCGATCAGCCATTGCTCCAGCCCGCGCACGAAACCGCGCACGTCCTTGCCGCGCTGGTTCAGGTCCAGCATCACATAGGCCACGCGCTGACCCGGTCCGTGATAGGTGAACTGCCCGCCACGCCCCGTGCGATGAACGGGAAAGCGCGCCGCGTCGAGCAGATCCTCGTCCTTGGCCGACACTCCGGCCGTATAGAGGGGCGGATGCTCCAAGAGCCACACCAGCTCCGCCGCCTCCCCCGCCGCGATGGCGGCGACGCGGGCCTCCATGAACGACTCGGCGGCGGCGTAATCGACATAGGTCGAAGAGACGGCCCATCCGACCGGGCGGCCGTCGCCGCGACGCAGCTTCTGAAGGTCGAGACTTAACGGGTCGGCAAGCATAAGGCTTCAATGTGCAGGCGGAGGCGTTTCCGCAAGGGACGACCTCTTAGTGAACGAGAGCGCCCGTGTCCCAGATCAATGCCGTCAACGTCGAAATCTCAGTCGTGCTGGGGCGTATGGTGCTGCCGATGTCCCAACTGCTGAAGATGGGTCGGGGCGCGGTGATTCCGCTGGATGCATCCGAGGGCGACGAGGTTTGGATCCTGGCGAACAACCACCCCGTCGCGCGCGGCGAAATCGAGATTCGCGAAGACCGGATCGCCATCACCGTCACCCGGCCCGCCGACGTCTATGACTTCATGGCCGGCGCGGCCTGACATCCGAACGGCGTCAACCGCACAAAGCGCGCTCGGCTCAAAAGAGAGACTTTCCTTTTCCAGCGGCTTCGTCTATTCGCCGCCGCTCCGATGCGAGCGGTCGTGGCGGAATTGGTAGACGCGCAGCGTTGAGGTCGCTGTGGGGCAACCCGTGGAAGTTCGAGTCTTCTCGACCGCACCATCTGGCTAAACAGGGCGATTCATCGGCTAACTACGGCTGGACATTCTACCAAGGGAGGCGACCACGTGAGCACCACGGACACCGCCTTTGCTCCAGCCGAAGCGCCTGAAACCGAAGACCACGCCGCCCTGGACGAGGACTATGTCCTCACGCCCCAATTCGTCGAAAAAGTCGTGGACGCCGCCGACGACGGCGACGGCATGCGACTGCGGTCGCTGCTGGAGGATCTGCACCCCGCCGACGTCGCCGATCTGATGGGCTTCCTGACGGCTGAGCACCGCGCGGTCGTGGTGCTGTGGCTGCCGCCGGAACTGTTGGCCGAGACCCTGCCGGAGCTGGACGACGGGATTCGGGAAGAAGTGCTGGAGCGGGTGCCGCACGGCACCCTGGCCGAGGCCCTACAGGAACTGGATTCCGACGACGCCGCCGCCGTGGTCGAGGATCTGGAAGACGACCAGCGCGAACGCGTCCTGGCCGCCATGCCCGACGTCGATCGCGCCGCGATCGAGAGCAGCCTGGGCTATGAGGAAGAGTCCGCCGGCCGCCTGATGCAGCGCGAGGTGATGGCGGCGCCCCAGTTCTGGAGCGTGGGCGACACCATCGACCATATCCGCAAACAGGGCGACGACCTGCCGGAGCTGTTCTTCGACATCTATGTGGTCGATCCGCTGAACCGCCCCGTCGGCGGGGTGCCGATTAGCGGCCTGTTGCGCGCCCCCCGCAGCGCCGCCCTGTCCGACCTGATGGAGCCGATCAATGAGATCGCGGTCGATCAGGACCAGGAAGAGGTCGCCTACATCTTCGAAAAGTACCATCTGATCTCGGCGCCAGTCGTGGACGCGGCCGGCCGGCTGGTCGGCCAGATCACTGTCGACGACATCGTCAACATCATTCAGGAGGAGAACCGCGAGGACATCCTGCGTCTGGCGGGTGTCTCCGACGAGGATCGCGGCTCGTCCGTGACCGAGATCGTGCGCGGCCGCGTGCCTTGGCTGGCCATCAACCTGGCGACCGCCGCCCTGGGCGCCAGCGTGATCGGCCTGTTCGAGGGCACGATCCAACAAATTGTGGCCCTGGCGGTCCTGATGCCCATCGTCTCGGCCATCGGCGGCAATGCAGGCACCCAGGCTCTGACCGTCACTGTCCGCGCCCTCGCGACCCGCGAACTGAACTCCGCCAACGCCACCCGCACGTTTTTCCGCGAACTGGTCGTGGGCCTGGCCAACGGCCTGATCCTGGCGCCCCTGATCGGCGTCGCCGCGGGGATCTGGTTCCGAGATGAGGACTGGAAGATCGGCGTCGTCATCGCCGCCGCCATGATCCTGAACCTGCTGGTCGCGGCCTGTATCGGGGTTCTGACGCCCCTGACCCTGTCGAAGCTGAAGTTCGACCCCGCCGTCTCCTCGGCGGTGTTCGTGACCGCCACGACCGATTTCTTCGGCTTCCTCATATTCCTGGGTCTTGCGACGATCGTTCTGTTGTAAACGCTTGGCCCCAGGCTTGCTGCGGGACGGCTCAGGGCCGAGCCGTCGTCTCGCTTTGGGGCAACACCTGTGTCAGACACGTTGAAACCGACCAAGATCTCCCGCGAGGGTGTCATTCTGATCAAGAGCTTCGAGGGTTTCCGCCCTCGGGCGATCCAGCGCGACGACGGCCGCTGGATGATCGGTTATGGCCATACGGCGTCCGCCCGCGAGGGGCTGACCGTTTCGGAAGTCGATGCTGAACTGCTGTTGCAGTACGACCTGCTGCCTGTCGTCAAGGCGATCGACGAAGTCCAGGCGCCGCTGAACCAGCACCAGTACGACGCCCTCGCCAGTTTCGTCTTCTCCATCGGGGTGGATCGCTTCCGCTCCTCCGAGGTCTTGAGGCGACTGAACGCGGGTGAGACCCAGGCTGCGGCCGAAGCCCTGGCCGCCTGGATCGACGACGGCGGCCCCTTGTCGCCCCCGCGTCGCCGCGCGACCGAACGGGCCCTGTTCGTCGCCAATCCGGACGCCCCGGTCTCCCTTGCCGATCTGCTGTCCGCTCCCCTGCCCCCGGCGACGGCGACGATCTTGGAGACGACGGAGGCGGCCGGTTCGACCGGTTTCGACGCGGTCGATGTCGCGCCTTTTCCGGCCCATGACGCGTCGGAGCCCATGACGTGGGAAAGCGCAATATCCGCCCTGCTGAACGAGTCGGATCTCAAGCAAGCGGACGAAGAGGTCGACGAAGGTCCCGATCAGGCGTCTCATCCTGCAGACGACGCCGCGGACGCACCTGCGAGCCAGGACGCCGAAACCCCCATGGCGAACGGCGAAGCTCAACCGGTGGAAGCCGAGCCGGTGACGACGGTCGAACCTTTGGTCGATGCGGGCAAGCCGTGCGCAGACTCCGCCTCGCCCCCTGCCGAATCCTCTGTTGCGCTTCTTCTGGACGAGCCGGCCGTCGAGGCGGAACCCGAAGAGGCCAAGGCCGTGCCTAGGCCTGCCGAATCTTCAGATGGTGAGGCGGAAACAAGCGAGCCCCCGGTCGAGGCCGACGCAGGAGAATTCGTCGCTCCGGCCCTCGAACAGCCCACAGCGTCGGACGAACCCGAGCCTGCCTCATCGGAGCCGGCTTCAGCGTCCCCTGCCGCCCGCCCGGCGCCCAGCGCGGCCGTACCAGGCCACGCCCGCGCCGATGGCGGCGAAGCGCGCCGCCGCCTGCCCCACCACCATGCCGCCCCAGCA
>NZ_JBWKZJ010000048.1:0-20421 GCF_059424365.1 Brevundimonas sp. GW456-12-10-14-LB3 | reverse complement strand
CCGGTGTTGGTGCCGGTCGTCTGGGCCGATGTGGTGGCGCGGAATTGAGGCATGTCGTTGAGGGCGGCGGCGATATTGGCGCGCTGGCGCACGTCGTCGGGCACGTCCTGGCCCAGTTGCAGCAGAACGAAGGCTTCACGCGCCTCCTTGGTCTTGCCGTGTTGCAGGCGCGCCAGGGCCAGGGCTTCCTGGGCGAAGGCGTGCAGCGGACGGTCGTCCTCGGCCAGGGGCGACAGGCGCGCCTCCAGGTCGGCCAGGGGCGCCGTGTCCATCACCAGAAAGGCGGCCTTGAGAGCGGGCGGGTCCGACAGGATCGGATCGCCCGACGCCTTGGCCGCCTCTTCGAACAGGCGAACCGCATCAGGAATCTTGTTGGCGCTGACCGCCAGGCCCGCCTGTTGTTGCAGGGCCAGGACCTTATAGGCGCCGTTGCCTTCCTTGGCGGCTTCCTCGAAGGCGGCGCGCGCATCGACCGGCTTGTCGGCCCGCAGGGCCTCCATGCCGCGATCATAGGCCTCGGCAGCCTTGGCGGCCTTGCTCGAGTTCAGGCTGTCCCAGCCCCACCAGCCCAGGGCGGCGACCAGGGCGACCACCAGAACGGCGCCCACGACGGGCAGCCAGGTGCGGGCCAGGCGCTTGTACCGGTCGGAGCGAAGCTCCTCCTCGACCTGTTCGAAGACATCAACCACGGAAACGTCGCCCCAAAATCGCAAAAAGCAAACCGGCGCGGACCCTAGAAGGTCGGCCCCTCGCCCGCAACGTCGTCCGTTACGGCGAAGCCGGCTTTTTCGAGAAGTAGGTCTCGACTTCGGCAGGAAAACGGCGGGTTTTCACATCATTGGCGAAAGCGGCGGCCGCGCGGTCGATCTCGGTGCGCAGATCGGCGTATTTCCGCACGAACTTCGGCGCCCAGTCGAACAGGCCCAGCATGTCGTTGACCACCAGGACCTGGCCGTCGCAGGCGGCCGAGGCGCCGATGCCGATGGTGGGAACGTCCAGGGTCTCGGTGATCTCGCGCGCCAGCGATTCGGCGACGCCCTCGATGACGATGCAGAAGGCGCCGGCCTCGGCCGTGGCCCTGGCTTCCGCCAGGACCCGATCCCGCTCGACGTCTGTACGGCCCTTGGCCCGGAAACCGCCCTCGGCCAGAACCGCCTGGGGACGCAGGCCGACATGCCCCATGACGGGAATGCCCCGCCTGACCAGAAAGGCCACGATCTCGGCCAGTTCGACGCTGGTCTCCAGCTTGACCGCCTGGGCGCCGGTTTCCTTCATCACCCGAACGCAGTTGTCGTAGGCCGCTTCCTTGCCGCCCTCATAGGAGCCGAAGGGCATGTCGACCACGACCAAGGCCCGGCGCGATCCACGCACCACCGCCTGACCGTGCAGGATCATCATGTCCAGGGTGACGCCGACGGTGTTGGGCAGGCCGTGAACCGCCATCCCCACGCTGTCGCCGACCAGAAGAACGTCGCAATGGGGATCGAGCAGCCCCGCCATCGGAGCGTCATAGGCGGTCAGGCAGACGATCGGCTCGCCGCCTTTTCGTCCCGCGATGTCGGGGACCGAAATCCGTTTGACGGTCTCTTGAACATGAACGGACATCGGGCGCCTCCTGACCTGAGGGGCGTCAGATAGGCGCGCCGAAGACGCAAGTCACCCTCAGACGTCCTGCGACAGCTTCACGGCTCCCGCCGCCAGCAGGGCCGCCACCGCGCCCGCCGCGATCCAGAAGGCCAGCATGCCTGAGCCGCCCATCAGGTCGATCGACCCAAGTCCCAGGCTGTCCAAGCCTGTCTGGGCCGCGCCCTGGGCCGCGGCTGCGGCGGTCCGCACCCCCTGCGTCAGGGTCGTGTCGGGGTCGCCGCTGAAGTTGAAGTTCACGCCCTCCCGCACGGCCAGGAGGCCGCCGACCAAGCCGGCCGCCGTCAGAGCCAGACCGCGCCAGCGCGACCGCTTCTCCAACCGGGCCTGCAGGGTGGCCACGAACAGCGCCTCATCCGCCAGGGTCGGAGTGCGCGAAAACAGGCGCTCGATCATCGGATCGAATTCGTCAGCCGACATGGAGCGACCTCCCGTCCGCCGCCACGGGTTGCAACCGCGCGCGGAGTTTATCCAGACCACGTTTGACATGTGACTTCACCGTGCCGAGTGGCAAATTCATGGCTGCCGCAATCTCCGGGTGAGACATCCCCGCGCCGTGGCACAGGGACACGCAGACCCTTTCCGTTTCGCTGAGGGTCCTCAGCGCCTCGTCCAGATCCATGGAGCCGGCCTGATCCTGAACCGGCGCCGCCTCATCGGCCTCTGCTTCGGCCACATAGCGGGCTTCGCGCGCGACGCGCTTCAGATAGAGGCGGGCGGCGATCTTCTTGATCCAGCCCGCAAAGGTCCCCTGCCCCCGAAACTCCGAACAGCGCTGAAAACCTTGCAGAAAGGCGTCCTGGGCGACGTCGTCGGCCAGGGACGGCGCCGCGCCCATGCGGCGCAGCAGCCCCCGAACCGCCGAACCGTGCCGCCGGACCAGTTCGCCATATTCCCGCCGTCCGCCGGCCGCCGCCTGGGCGGCCAGCTCCACGTCGTGCAGATCGCGTAAGGACTTGCTCATGACGTCCCCCTCCGGTCGACGTCAGGCCTTGTTCGGGTTGAAGAAGCCCAGGATGATGAAGGCGATCCCGATCGCGGCGGGGATGCAGGACAGACCGAGCAAGACTTCTTGGCCGTTTGAGCCAAAGTCGCGGTGCGCCGAACCGATTATCAGCGCGAAACCGGCCAAGCCTGCTCCGGCCGCCAGGCTCAGAACGCCCTTGCGAATGTCCTTGGTCCGCGACGGCAGGCTTTTCTGCACGTCCTTGGTCATGGCGTCGATCAGTTCGGGCGGCAGCGTCTGGCCCTTGTCCACAGCATGGCGGACGGTCAGCTGCATCTCGGTGCGCTCGCGGCTTTTCAGATAGGAGGGGCCCACGATCACGGCGACGATGGAGCCGAAGACGATGAAGACGATGAAGATGGGTGTCAGTTCCATGACAGACTCTCTTTGATCCGTTGTGACAGCCTGATGCGGCGGCCTTCTGATCACAAGAGGCGTCAGCCCGCGCAAACGGATGCGGAAACCCAGATGAAATATCGGTAAGCTGTCTCATGAAGGCGGCTGACGCATCCGGCCGAGGCCGCTAGGGTCGTCTTCATTGTCATTCTAAGGAGCGCCCCATGGCCCATGTCGTCTACCGGATCGTCGAACACGACGGGGGCTGGGCCTATAGGGTCGGCGACACCTATTCCGAAACCTATCCCACGCATGAGGCGGCCAAGGCCGCGGCCGTCCAGGCCTCGCGGGAACAGAAGGTTCCGGACGAGAACGCCGCCATCGAATATGAAACGGCCGACGGTCGCTGGGTGACTGAAACGGCGGACGGCCACGACCGGCCGGTCACCGATGTCGAAGATTGAGGCGAAGACGGTCTTGATCTCACGCCGCGTCCTCCTCGCCGCCGCAGCCGCCGCGCCGCTGGCGGCCTGCGCCAACAGCGGCTTGGCCGGCGGACCCGCTGACCGGGAGCCGATCCCCTCCCTGACCTTGGCGACCTTCAACATCTGGCACGACATGGGCGATTGGCCCGCGCGGCGGCCGCTTCTGATCGCGGCGCTCCGGGCTCAGAACGCCGATGTCATCGCCTTGCAGGAGGTGCTGGAGGACGCGGACAAGGGGCTGGAGAATCAGGCCGAAATCCTGGCGCGCGAACTGGGCGGCTATCAGGTCGCCTTCGTCTCCACTGATCCCGAAGACGCGCGGCGTCGCTACGGCAGCGCCCTTCTGACTCGCCTGCCCGTACTGGCGCGCGACTCGGTGCGGCTGGAGCCCCTGGACGACTACCGCACGGCGCTGCGTCTGCGCCTGTCCGTCGGCGGCCGGCCCGTCGACGTCGTCGTGACCCACCTGGCTTGGCAGCAGGACGCCGGAGCCGTGCGCGCCCGCCAGATCGGTCATCTGCTGTCCTGGCTGCCTCAGGACGGGACGCCGCTGATCGTCATGGGTGATTTCAACGCCGCCCAGGACGATCCGGGATTGGCGGCTCTGACCGGCCCGCGTTTCACCAGCGCCCTGCCCGCCGGCGCGGCCGAGACGACCCTCAATCCGGCCAAGGGGCACCCGAACCGGGTCATCGACCACATCTTCGTGGAGCGGACCTTCTTCACCCCCGCCGCCGCCCATCTGTTCGGGGTTCAGCCCACCGGCGGAGAATATCCGTCAGACCATTTCGGGGTCGCCGCGACCGTCGCCTTCAACTGAAGACCTGGGAGTAAAGCTCTGGCTTGAACCCGACCAGCCGCCGATCCCCCAGGTCCAGGATGGGCCGTTTGATCATCGACGGCTGGGCGATCATCAGGGCGACGGCCTTGTCTCGGTTCAGGCCCGCCTTGTCGGAATCTGGCAGCTTCTTGAAGGTCGTGCCGGCGCGGTTCAGCACCGCCTCCCAGCCGTGTTCATCGACCCAGCCGCCCAGGCGCACGGGATCGATCCCCGCCTTCTTATAGTCGTGGAAAACATAATCGACGCCATGCTGTTCCAGCCAGACGCGCGCCTTTCTGACAGTGTCGCAGTTGGGTATGCCGTAAAGCGTCGGGGTCATGGCGAGTTCCTTCACCCCGCGCCTTAGCCGAGGAAAGAAGGCCGCGCCAGATGGGTCGGAAGCAGTCAGAAGCGCTTGGTAAAGCCCAGACTGATCACCCGACCACGTGGGTCGGCCACGACGGGGTCGTATCCGAAGGCGAACTGGGCCAGGGGCGGCGCCTTGTCGGCGATATTGACCGCGCCCAACGTCACATCGACGTCGGTCCCGACGGAGCGGGTGTAAAGCAGGTCGACGGTCGTTTGGCTGGCGATCGAGACGTCGGTGATCCCGCTGCGGTCGTTGGCGTAGCCCGCCGTATAGTGAATAAGGCCGGTCAAAGCCTGCCTTCCGTCGCGCCAATCCAGAACCAACTCTCCCCGATTGCGCGGCAAGGATCGACCGATGTTGTTCAGATTGGTGGACCCCACGCCGGACACGGCGCCGGCGCTCGCATCCAGGCGGATGTCGTAGCGATCGACATAGGTCCAGTCCGCCGCCGCCGACGCCCGTCCGCCCCAAAGATCGCGGCCGTAGCGGGCCGACAGATCCACCCCCTGGGTTTCGATCGACGAGGCGTTGATGAAATAGAGCTGAACGAAGGTCAGGGCCCCGCTCGCGGACCGGGTCAGACGCGACTGGGCGTCCGTGCCCGTCCGTCCCGCCAAATCATCGGCCGCCGCCTGGTTGATCACGGCCTGGGCCGATTCCTTGACCACCTGATCCCTATAGTCGAACCGCCAGGCGTCGAGGGACAGCTCCAGCCCGCCCAGCGGACGCCACTGGGCGCCGAAGGTCAGGCTTTCCGACTTTTCGGGCTTCAGGTCCGGATCGCCGGAAGTCAGGGTGTTGACAAAGACGAAGGCGCCGCGATCCAGCACCGAAGGCTGCGCCGCCTGGGCGCCGGACTGGGCGTAGACCGAGGGCGCCCGGTAGCCCTGGCCCCAGGACGCCCTCAGGGCGAGGGCGTCCACCACCTCCCAGCGAACGGCCGCCTTGGGATTGAACCGGCCTTCCCCGTCATAGGCTTCATAGCGGCCGGCCAGTTGGGCCTCGATCCGGTCTCCCAGATGCAGACGCGCCTCGGCATAGGCGGCCAAAGCCTGCTGGTCGCCGTCGAAGTCCGGCGAATAGCCGGCCGTCAGCAGGTCGCCGCGGTTGACGAGGTCGTTCCAGTCGTGGCGGAAAGCGCTGCGGCGATACTGGAGCCCCAGGGCGAGATCGACAGAGCCGCCGTCCCAGCCCAGGGCCTGACCCGAGGTCGAGGCGTCGGCGGTCGTCAGGCTGGCGGCGCCGCGCAGACCCGCAGAGCCGATCAGACTGTCGATCAGGGCGGCGCTATTGGGCGCGCCGGTCCCCAGATAGGCGCTTCCGAACGGGTTGAAATATCGGCAGGCGCCGACGCCGGGCGTCCCGGTCGCCGGGTCGCACCCCGGACCGCCCAGGCCGTTCAAGGCGTTCTGCAGGGCGCTGCCGATCACGTCCGGCTTGTCATAGGCGACGTGCTGGCGGCTGGCCGTGGCGGCCAGACTCCAGCGCCAGCCGCCGGAGAAATCGCCGTCCAGCCCTGCGGCGACCCGCCAGGTGCGATAGTCGAACTGAGCCTTCGACGCCCCGGCCTCGGCGCCGAGAAGCCGACCGCGAAACAGGACGTCTTCTCCGAACGGATTGTCGGGATGGGACGCCGGGACGCTCAGGGACCGCGCCAGAATGGGCAGGGACGGCGTCTGGCGCGCCGTGGTCGAACTGGCCGAGCCCGCCGCCTGCAAGGACAGGCGCATGTCCCCCACGGGGCGTCGATAATCGGCGAAAACCTGGGTCCGCGTCTCTTCCGGCGCCAGGTCGAAAAAGTCCGAATAGTCCAGTCGGCAGAATGAATCGGTCGCTGAGTTGAGATAGGCGGATTGGAAGGCAGGGTCGCCGCAGCTCGGATCGGGCGAATAGGCGCGGCGGCTGGGCCGGTAATAGGAGCCGGGCTGGCCGTAGCTGGTCACGGCGGTCCAGGGGGCCCGGCCATAGGTCTGCGCCTGGGCGAAATCCCTTTCATCCGTGCTCAGGGCCGAACGGTGGAAGCGGGACGCCGCGACCGTCAGATCGCCGCCCAGCAGCGTCCAGCCGCCCAGCCCCTGGACCAGGGTTTCGTCCGATCCGTCGGCGAAGGCGTAACGGGCGCTTAATTCCGGATGATCGACCGCGGTGCGGGTGATGAAGTTGACGACCCCGGCGACCGCGTCCGATCCATAGACGGCCGAGGCGCCGTCCTTGACCACTTCGATCCGCTCCAGGGCGATCAGGGGGACGAGGGCGTTGATGTCCACGAAGGCCGCGCCGTCGGTGGCCACCACGGCGCTGGAGGTCCAACGCTGGCCGTCCACCAGGACCAAGGTGGAGCCCAGGCCCAGGTTTCGCAGATTGAACTGCGCCGTGCCCGAGCTTTGCGGCTGATTCAGCTGATCGACCTGCGCCTCAGAGCCCGAATTGGCCGTCACGAGCCGGGTCAGCTGGCCCGCATCGCCTACTCCGGCGGCGGCGAGCACCGTGCGGTTCACGGTTTCCACCGGCGCAACCCGATCTCCCCCGGCCAGACGCGACCCCGTCACCACGACCTCTTCCACCTGAGCGGGCTGCTGCGCCTGGGCCGCGCCCGCGACGGCGACGGCCCAGCCGGCGGCGGTCGCCATCCAGAGTCTGCGCTTCGTCATATCGGTCTTCCCCCGTGGTCCAAGCCGGGGCTTTTACCGACACTTCGCTGCTTGTGAAGACTCAATTTTGCAATTTTGCAGATTTGCCCCACTGCGTTGGCCGAAGCGAACCTCGCCCATTGATCCCGCCATGTAACCGGTTACGGTGGGCCAAAACGCAGCGACCTGGGGAAGAAGCATGGCGGACGTCCGTCTGATCGACGTGAAGAAGGCGTTCGGCGCCGTAGAGGTGCTGAAGGGCGTCGATCTGGAGATCGCGGACGGCGAATTCGTCGTCTTCGTCGGCCCGTCCGGCTGCGGCAAATCCACCCTGCTTCGCACCATCGCCGGCCTGGAAGAGGCGACGACGGGGGACGTCTGGATCGGCGGGCGCCGGGTCAACGCCCTGTCGCCCTCGGATCGCGGCGTGGCCATGGTCTTTCAGTCCTACGCCCTTTATCCGCACATGACGGCCTATGAAAACATGGCCTTCGGACTGAAACTGGCCAAGACGGACAAGGGCGAGATCGATCGGCGCGTGCGCGCGGCGGCCGAGGCCCTGAGCATTACCGACTATCTGGATCGCAAACCCAAGGCCATGTCCGGCGGCCAACGGCAGCGCGTCGCCATCGGCCGCGCCATTGTGCGCGAGCCCCAGGTGTTTCTGTTCGACGAGCCCCTTTCCAACCTGGACGCCGCACTGCGGGTGCGGATGCGCTACGAGTTCGCGCGGCTGCACGGCGAGCTTAAGACGACCATGATCTACGTCACCCATGATCAGGTCGAGGCCATGACCCTGGCGGACCGCATCGTGGTCTTGAACGGGGGACGGATCGAACAGGTCGGGGCGCCGATGGCGCTTTATCAGCATCCGGCCAATCTGTTCGTCGCCGGATTCATCGGCAGCCCGAAGATGAACCTTCTGAAGGCCGAGATCGTCGAGGCTTCGAAAGAAGGCGCAGTCGTCAAGACGGCTGGAGGCGAAAGGGTGCGGGCGGCGGTGGACGCCTCGACCGCCCAGCCGGGCGCCGCCGTCACCCTGGGGATACGGCCCGAACATATCGCCTTGAACGACGGTCGCGACAGCCTGTCGGCCCAGGTCCTGTTCGTCGAAACCCTGGGCGCAGTCACCATGGCCCATCTGAAACATCCCGCCTCCGACGAGACCCTGACGGTCCAGACGCCCGGCGAGCGCCGTCTGACGGTCGGCGAAACCGTCAGCCTGTCGGCGGCGCCCGCAGACGTCCATCTGTTCGACGCAGAGGGTTGCGCCTTCCCCCGCCTGTGACCGAGGCTGGACCGCGCGGCGTCAGCCGCGCTTTTCCTCGTCGCCGATGAAGGCGCCGGCGATCCAGCTGACCACGCCCGTCACGATGGCGGCGCCGATCCCCGCCCACAGGCCGTTCACGGCGAAACCGCCCAGGAACATGGCGGTCAGGCCGATCATGGCGGCGTTCACCACCAGCAGAAACAGCCCCAGGGTCACGATGGTGATCGGGAAGGTCACAATCACCATGAAGGGCCGCACCACCGCATTGACCAGGCCCAGAATCAGGGCGGCCGCGATCAAAGAGCCGTTGTTGGTGAAGGCGACGCCGGGCACCACCTGGGCCGACAGCCAAAGGCCGATCATGGTGACGACGGCCTGAATGATGAAGCGGATCATGATGTCCTCAGGGCTGGAAGCGTCACCATAACGCGCGATCCCGGCAAAAGGCTCCCCTCGATCCGTCGCGCCTGCTAGATTCGCGGAACGATCCGACACGGAGACTGCAGATGAGCCTTCACGGCGCCTATGATCCCGACAATGTCTTCGCCAAAATCCTTCGCGGCGAACTGCCCTCGGTGAAGGTCTGGGAGGACGACCACGTCCTGGCCTTCATGGACGTCTTTCCTCAGTCGGAGGGCCACGTCCTGATCATCGCCAAACAATCCAAGGCGCGGAACCTGCTAGAGGTCGAGCCCGACGTTTTGGCCCATATGACGGCGGCGCTTCAACGGACCGCGCGCGCGGTGGAAAAGGCGCTGTCGCCAGACGGCCTGTCGATCATGCAGTTCAACGGCGACGCCGGCGGCCAAACAGTCTTCCATCTGCATTTCCACATCATCCCGCGCTGGGCGGACCGACCGATGAAGGGCCACGGTCACGCCCCCATGGCCGATGCGGCGACGCTTCAGCCTCTCGCGGACAGGATCGCCGCCGCCCTGGACTGAGGCCGCGCGAGGCGTCTTGCGTCCGGCGCGATCCGTCCGCATAAGGCGCGCAGTTCCGTCATACGGACGCGGCCGGTTTAGCTCAGTTGGTAGAGCGCCAGTTTTGTAAACTGGATGTCGCGGGTTCGATTCCTGCAACCGGCACCATTACCCTTCTTTGAAGACGGATGGCCTTGGACCTGAGGATCGCTACAGTGTCCGCTCTTTTCAGGAGTGCGTCTTGCCTGCTTCTCGTCGTCTGGTGCTCGTCGGCGGTCTCGCCGCTGCGGGCTGCTCCTCCCTCGCCGTGACGGCGGGCGGCGTCCGCCGTATGGACCCGGCCTTAGACGGGGTGGTCGCTCCGGATGCGCGGCTCGAGCGTCTGGCGTCGGGCTTCACCTGGTCTGAAGGCCCGGTCTGGATCGCCGAGGGGGCGTATCTGCTCTTCAGCGACGTGCCGGAGAACCGCATCCATCGCTGGTCACGAGCGGGCGGCCTGTCGGTCTTCATGGCGCCGTCCGGCTATGACGGACCCGACCCGTCTGTCTTCCGCGAGCCGGGGTCGAACGGCCTGATCGCCGGTCCGGCGGGGACGATCCTGATGGCGGATCACGGCAATCGGGCGATCGCCCGCGTGGATTTGGCGACCCGGGTCAAGACCTTGCTGGCGACCCATTACCGCGGCGCGCGGTTCAACTCCCCCAATGATCTGGTCCAGGCGTCGAACGGTGCGATCTTCTTCACCGACCCGCCCTATGGTCTGAAGGACATGGACCGTTCGCCGCTGAAGGAGATGGCGGAGAACGGCGTTTACCGGCTCGATCCCGATGGCGACGTGCATCGTCTGGTCGATGATCTGACCTTCCCCAACGGCGTCGCCCTGTCCCCGGATCAGCGCACCCTCTATGTCTCGGTCTCCGATCCGGCGCGACCGGTCCTGATGGCCTATGAGCTGGACGGCGCGGGCGGGATCACGGGCAGCCGGGTGTTCAAGGATTTCGCCGCCCTGGCGGGGCCTTCGGCGCCGGGCCTGCCGGACGGGATGGCGGTCGATCGGGACGGACGCCTGTTCGCCACCGGTCCGGGCGGCGTCCATGTGCTGACGCCGGACGGCCGCAGCCTGGGTCTGATCGACACGGCGGGCGCGGCGGCCAACTGCACCTTCGGCGAAGACGGCCGCACCCTGTTCATCACCGCCGGCGACCGACTGCTGCGGCTTGAGACCCTGACGCGCGGCTGACGAGGCGGGTTCACGGCGCGGCGGGTTCACCGCGCGGCGGTCAGCGTCCCTTCCAGGCTGATCGTGGCGTCGGCGTTCTCGACCACATTCAGGGTCGTCGCCTCGACCTTCCGGTCATGCAGGGCCGCCAGCCAGCCGAAGGCGGCGGTGGTCGACACATTGGTCAGGCTGAACCCCAGCCCTCCCTCGGCCGACATCCCCATCTGGGGCGTCAATCCGGTCGCCGCCTCGACCTCGGCGACGGCGGCGGAGACGTCGACCTCTCCTGCCTTCGCCTCGCCGACGGCCAGGCTCCCCGTCCCGCGCTCGATGGCCGTCAGTTCGGCCTCGGCCGTCGCGCGCGTCCGCGCGGCCTCATCGCGCCAACTCGCCAGCGGCCGAACGATCAGCAACCAGGCCAGGACGGCGGCGATCGCCACGCCCATCACGGTCAGCATGCGCCGTTCGCGCAAGGTGCGGCCGTCCCACCAGGCGGCGGCTTGAGCGATCAGGCCGTTCATTGCATCCCTCCAATGATCACTTCGCTGACCACCCGACCGCCGTCCTCGACCGTGGACTGGTCCGTCATTGACAGCCCAGAGGCGGTCAGGGTCGCGCGGATCGCGTCCAGATCCGAAAAGGCGGGATAGCTGAGCGTCGCCCGCACCCCCTTGCCGGGGCCGGCGCTGAGACTGTCCAGTTCGGCCCCCTCCACCTGTTCGATCGCCGCGAACAAGGCTGCGGAGACCGCCGCCAGTCCGCCCGGCGGCGGCGCGACGTCGATCAGCCGACGCGCCTCCTGAACGGGATCGGGGGCGCCGGCCGCCTCCGGCAGCCGGGCCTCGATCAAGGCCAGGGTCCGGCGTTCGGCGTCCTGCGCTGCGGCCTGGTCGCGCAAGCTGCCCGCTGCGGTCAGGATCAGGGGCGAGACCAGCAGGGCCGCCGCCAAGGCCGCCGCCAGACGCCAGTCGCCCCGGCCCGGTTCGCGCTTGCGTTCCTGGCCCGACAGCAGATCGACGGCCGGCGCGACGGCGGCGGCGGCCAGCCAGCGCTCCAGGGTCTCGGCGTCCTCGATCCGCACCAGGCGGCGATCGCCGGCGATCAGGGCCACCAGATCGGACTGCACTGTGGCCGCAAAGCCTTCACCCCGCAGGGCCGTATCCCCGCCGAAGGCGGCGGCGACCAGTTCATCGCCCGACGGCGGCGGCGCAAGAAGACAGTCGGGCGTGACCGCGACCGGCCGAACCCCAAGGGCGGCCAGATAGTCGATCCAGGCTTCCAATAGACCCGCGCTGACGGCGGCGACCAGTCGTGGGGCGGTCTCTTCGCCGCGCGCCGCCGGCGCCACGGCCACGACCGTTCTTTCGGGATCGCCGGCCAGTTCGTCCTTCAAGGTCCAGCGCGCAGCGGCCCGCACCTGAGCCGCGCCGCCGACCGGCAGATCCAGCCAGCGCACCAGAACATCAGCGCCCGGCGCCACGGCGACGGTGCGGACATCGGGCGTCGTCTGGGGGTCTTCGAGCAACAGCGACCCGCGCTGCAACACCCGCCCGCCTTCGTCGAAGGTCAGGAAGGGCGCGGGCATGGAGGCGGCCGGCGGGATGATGACGATACGGGTCTGGCTCATTCTTCAGGGGTCCAGCGGCGAATGACGGTGCGCACCGCGCCGTCGGGCGCGGCGTGGATCAAGGCGGTTCGGACGGCGCGACCGCCCGCATAGTCGACGTCGACCGTCAGATCGAAATAGCGCGTGACCAGCGTCACCTGCTCACGGGTCTGATCATCCGGCGAATAGGTTTGCAGGGCCGGCTGCCCCCAGAAGGCGTCCGTAGAGGCCCAGCCCTGGCGCGGTCGGGCGGCGATGGCGGCCCGCGCGCCCTGAACCCCGACCGCGCCCCCGGTCAGCATGGTCAGAAGCGGCGCCTGATCCGGCGTCAAGGTGTTGACGTTCAACTTGGCCGGTTGGGCCGTCGGCAGGGCGCAGACATAGGGTCGAAGCCGATCATAGAGACCGGCGTCGATGTGGGCGACCGCCCGCATCTCGCTGACGTCGGCCAGCATGATTCCGCCGGTCCGGTAGGGCGTGGCGAGGCCGGCGTAACGCGCGTCCTCGGCCCCGCCCGGCGCGGCCTCCGCATCGGCGTCCATCCAGTCGGTCAGGGCGGCGGCGGCGGCGGCCATCCGGGCGCGCGACACGCCCAGGGCGGCCCCCAGGGCGATGAACTGGGCCGCGCCCTCGGGCCGGGCGAACAGATCTTCCCTCTGGCCATAGACCAGCGAGTTCAGGTTGAAACAGGCTTGGCCGTCGGTGACGACGGCGCGGATCGTCCCCTCTTCGATCGGGAAGTTCAGCACCCGGCCGTTCCAGCGCGGCTCCAGAGGGGTGCGCAGCGGATCGGCCTTGATCAGGTCTGCGATCTGGCGACGGGCCAGGCTCTCGGCCCCGGCGGCGTACCACTGGGCCTGGGCCTGGACGTCGGCGTTGGTGGTGCGGCGCACGGAAAAGCGCACGTCGTCCAACAGGACGACCGCCACGGCGGCCATGACGGCCACCAGCAGCAGGACGGTCAGCAGGGCCATCCCTTCGCGCGACGTCCGCCCCCGCCTCATGCCGATGCGACCAGAAAAAGCTGCTCCAGCCGTCCCACCCCGTCCAGGGTCATGACGATACGAACCGCATCGGGCAGCGGTCGGTCGCTGGAGGTGATGAAGGCCTGGGCTTCCGACCCATCCTGAATAAAGGTCACGGCGGCGTCCTTGACCCCGCGACAGAGGACTTGAGGCGGTCCCGGGCGCGCGCCGTCCAGATAGGGGAAGACCCGGCGCTCCAGACGCCCCTCCACCACCCGATATTCGACCCTCTGCAACGACGCCCGCGGGGCCTGGCCGGGATTGGACCAGCCGTTCCGAACCAGGGTCAGGATCGGATCGCCGGGCTGCTCCTGCCCCATCAGGGCGCGCGGCAGAGGCCGCCCGGTCGGGGCGCGAACGCGGCGCGGCGCAGCCTGGGCCAGGTCGGCCTTCAACACGGCGCGCATGCGCTGAAGATCGCCGATCCGGTCGGTCTCGGCGCGCAGAGCGAACCGGGTGTCGATCGTCTGGCTCAGCACCAGGGCGCCCGCCCCGGCCAGGAGGGCGAAGATCGCCAGGGCGACCAGCACCTCCACCAGGGTGAAGCCGCCCTGCCTCCCAAGCCTGTGGCGCACGCGCCTCATGCCGCAGCCGCGCGGAACAGGACCCGGTCGGCGACCTGGCCTTCGTCGGTGAAGACGCGAACGTCGATCCGGCCCAGGCCGGGAACCTCGGTTCCCGTCACCACCCGCCGCCAGCGCCAGACGCGGCCCGCCAGCTCGACCTGGCCTGAGGTTTCACCGGTCGGCAGGCTGGACGCCAGCATGGCCTCGGCCGCCACGTTTTCGGCGACGACCCCGCCCAGGGTGCGGGCTTCCAGCTGGATCGCCGAGCGCGTGGCTTCTCCCGACAGGTTCAGCAGGGCCATCGCCGCCAGGGCGAAGACCGCCAACGCCACCAGCATTTCGATCAGGGTGAAGCCGGCGCGGCCCGCCGCTGACGATCGGACGGCCTCAACCATTGATCGACACCTCGCCCGCGCCGTCGATCGAGATGGTGCGGACCTGTTCGTCACGGCTCAGCCGAACCTGCGCCGGATCGGCGATTCCCGTGGGATCGAAGACGATGCGAACAGGGCCGGCGGGCGCCGCGACGCCCTCCGCCCAGGTTCGAGGCGTGAAGACGCCGTTCAGCGGCGTCCAGGCCGTCCCGTCGAACTGCGCGAACCGATAGCCGGATGCGTCCGCCTCGACCGCCACCGGACGGTTGGTCATGATGGCCTCATCTCGGGCGCGCGCCAGCCGAGCGGCGAACTGCTCGGCCTCCACCCCGACGGCCGGTCGAGGATCGGGCATGGAGAGCACCACCGCCCCAGCCGCCAGCCCGATCACCGCGATCGTGACCATCAGCTCGACCAGGGTGAAACCGGCTTTTCTTTTGGCGCTACCGCTCGCCGCACGGCGGCGCGCTGCTTGAGCGCGGTCAGCCCTGCCAGTTGCCGAGGTCCGCATCATTGCCCTCGCCCCCTTCCTTCCCGTCCGCCCCCAGGGAGAAGACGTCGAACGGCTGGCCGTGCGTGCTTTGGCGGCGGTAGCGGTAGGGATTGCCCCAAGGATCTTCGGGCAGACGACGCACATAGCCGCCCTCGCGATACCGCTCCGGCTGGGTCAGACCGGCGGGCGCCGACACCAGGGCCTGCAGCCCCTGCTGATCGGTGGGGAAGTTCAGATTGTCGAGGCGATAGGTCTCGATCGCCTGTTCCAGAACCGCGATGTCCGCCTTGGCCTTGGCCACCATGGCCCGGTCCTGGCTGGGCAGGACATTGATGGCCACGACCGTCGCCAACAGGCCGATGATGACGATGACCACCATCAGTTCGACCAGGGTGAAACCTTGCCGTTTCCGTCTCTTGTTCTGATTTTCTGAAGTCATCACTAAACGCTCCTCACCCCATCGCCAGGGTGTTGATCTGAAGAATGGGCAGCAGGATCGACAGGACGATCAGGGCCACTACCCCGCCCATGACGACGATGATGGCCGGCTCCAGCAGGCTCAGCATCACGGCGGTGAAGGTGGCGAACTCTCGCTCCAGATAGTCGGCGGCGCGCTCCAGCATAGGCTCCAGCCGGCCGCTGCTCTCGCCCGAAGCGGTCATATAGACCAGCAGCGGCGGGAAGACGCCGGCGCGGCGCATGGCGGCCGACAGGCCCCCGCCCTCGCGAACGGCCTCGGCCATGGTCTCTGTCGCGCGTCTCAGGGCCCGGTTCGACACCGTTCGGGCGGTGATCGTCAGCCCCTCCAGCACGGGCAGGCCGGCCTGAATCATGGTTGACAGGGTCCGCGCCATGCGCGCGCCGTGCAGGTCGCGCGTCAGCCGGCCGACGACCGGCAATCTCAACATCGCCTCATCCATGCGCAGACGGGTTGCAGGATGGCGCCGCGCGGCCACGCCCCCGCCGATCAGGGCCGCCAGGATCAGGATCAGCAGCCAGCCCCAGTGCCGCATCAGCGTCGACAGGCCGATCACCATCCGGGTCAACAGCGGCAGGGTCTGGTTCATGCTTTCGAACTGATCGACCACCTTGGGCACGACAAAGGTCATCAGCACCGCGATGACGCCCAACGCTACCACCGCCAAGACGGCGGGATAGACGATCGCCGTGATCACCTTGCCCCGCACCTGCTGGTCCCGCTCCAGCCCGTCGGCCAACCGTTCCAGAATGGGTTGCAGCGCGCCGGACTGTTCGCCGGCCGAGACCATGGCCCGGTAGAGCGGCGGAAAGGCGCGGCCCTGCACCGACATGGCGTCGGACAACCGCCGCCCCTCCATCACCCCGGCATGAACGCCTTCCAGCACGCGACGCACGGCCGGCCGATCCGCCTGGAGGGCCAACGTCCGAAGCGCCTCCTCGACCGGAGAGACGGAAATCAGCGTCGCCAGCTGCCGGGTCGTCAGGGCCAAGGTCTTCGCCCCCAGACGGACGCCGGCGCCGCCCTGTAGGGGCCGTTCGCCCCGCGACCCGACACGAGCCGGCGTGAGTTCCAACGCCATCAGGCCGCGACGGCTCAACTGTCCCCTCGCCGCCGTCTCGTCCGCCGCAGTCAGGGCGCCGGACACGGTTCGGCCGACCGCATCGACGGCGACATAGTCGAAGCCCGCCATCAGGCCGCCTCCGCCGGGTCGGCCGCCGTTTCCTGGCGAGCCACGCGCACCGCCTCCTCGACCGAGGTGACACCCTCAAGCACCAGGGCCCGCGCCCGATGCCCCAGGGTTCCCGCCCCATCGAAGGCGGCGGCGACCAGAGCGTCCTCGTCCGCCTCAGCGGCGATCAGGCGACGCAGGCGGTTGCCGACCTTCATCACCTCATAAAGGCCGATCCGACCGATATAGCCGGAGCCGCCGCAGTGGCTGCACCCCTGCGGGCGCCAAACCGTGACCCCGGCCTTGGCGCCGATCAGCTTGGCGGTCTTCTTGTCGGCGACCTCGGGGATGCGACAGTGTTCGCACAGACGGCGCACCAGCCGCTGGGCCACGATCAGCCGCAGGGTCGAGGCCAGGAGGAAGGGCTCCACCCCCATGTCGCGCAGACGCGTCACCGCCCCCGCCGCGTCGTTGGTGTGGACGGTGGACAGGACCAGATGGCCGGTCAGGGCGGCCTGGACAGCGATGGCGGCGGTTTCGACGTCGCGGATTTCGCCCACCATGACCACGTCCGGGTCCTGGCGCAGAATGGCCCGCAGGCCCGCAGCGAAGGTCATGCCGACCTTGGTGTTGACTTGGGTCTGGCCGACACCGTCGATGGCGTATTCGACCGGGTCTTCGACTGTCAGTATGTTGCGCGTCTGGTCGTTCAACAGGGCCAGGCCCGCATACAGGCTGGTGGTCTTGCCCGAACCGGTCGGCCCGGTGACCAGGATGATTCCGTTCGGCTCGGCCAGGGCCGCGCGGAAGGCGGCCAGGGCGTCGGGCACCATGCCCAGGCGGTCCAGGGTCAGGCCCGCCTGATCCTTGTCCAGAATCCGCATCACCACCCGTTCGCCGCCGCGCGACGGCAGGGTCGAGACCCGCACGTCCAGCGTCTTGCCGCCCAGGGCCAACGGAATGCGGCCGTCCTGGGGCACCCGCTTCTCGGCGATGTCCAGCCGCGCCATGACCTTGATCCGCGAGACCAGAAGCGGCGCGATGCGCGGATTCAGGCTCAGGGCCTCGCGCAGCACACCGTCGATCCGCATCCGCACCAGAAGCGCGCTCTCATAGGTCTCCAGATGGATGTCCGAGGCGCCGGTCCGCACCGCCTCGGCGATGATTCCGTTGATCAGCCGGATGACCGGGGCGTCGTCGGCCGTGTCCAGGAGGTCGGCGGCCGCCGGGATGTCGTCGATCAGACTGTCCAGACCGGCAGGCATGTCCAGATCCTCGCCGTCCGCCGCCGCCAGATGATCGCCCGCATAGATCTCGGACAGCTGCCGGTCGAAGGCGGCCTGGCTCAGGGGCTCAACCGCCAGCGGCCGACCCAGCACCCGCCGCGCCTCGATCAGTCCCTTGGGGTCGGCGCCCTCGCGCAGACCCACCCGCGCCACATCGCCGGCGTCCAGCAGCAGGACGCCGTGCCGTTTGGCGAAGCCGTAGGGCAGGCTTGGGCCGACCAAGGTGATCATGGCGTCAATATCCCGCCGACGGCAGGGGCGCGGCCTCGACCGGGGCCACAGGCGCGGTCACGCCGGTGGGCGCGATCACCATCGGCTCGCCCGTCGCCGGGGCGGCCGGAGCCTGGGTCCGCATATAGTCCCGCACCAGAGCGTCCAGGCTGGGCTCGCGATCCGGCTGAACCGCCTGCTGCTGGTCGCGGATATAGCCCCAACGGTCGGCAGCCAACCCTTGGGCCTCTTCGCGGGTGCGGATGATGGTGGGGCGCAGGAACACCATCAGATTGGTTCGGCCGCGCTGACGGCTGTTCGAGCGGAACAGGGCCCCGACTCCCGGCAGGTCGCCCAGACCGGGGATCTTGTCCGCCTGAATGATGTCGTTCTGGTCCAGCAGCCCCCCGGCCACCGCAATGTCGCCGTCATCGACGACAAGGGTCGTCTGCAGCTCGCGCTTGTCGAACACCAAATCCGTCGTGCTGCTGGTCAGGCCGCCATTGATGGCCGACACCTCCTGACGCAGCGTCAGGGTGATGGAGCCCCCGGCGTTGATCTGAGGTTTGACTGTCAACCGCACCCCGATGTCCTTGCGGTCGGTGGTGGTGAAGGGGTTGGAGTTTCCGTCCAGCAGGGTCTGGCCCGTGGTGATCGGCACCTCCTGTCCGACCAGGAAGGTGGCCTCTTCGTTGTCCAGCGTCATGATGGACGGGGTCTGGAGCAGGTTGGAGCCCTTGTCGGTCTTGGCCGCATTGATGATGAAGCCGAACAGGCCGTCTCCGACCTCGAACCCGCCGCCGCCGACGAAGCCGTTGGCGCCCACCAGACTGTTCAGGGCCAGGGTCTGCAGCTGTTCGCGCAGAGGATCGTCCTCGTCCAGCTGCCCCGCATAGGCGCCGCCGGCCATTTTCACCAGCGGGGTGGCGTTGTCAGTATAGTTGGTCAGGCCGACGCCGTTCTCACCGCCGTACAGCCACTGGACGCCCAGTTCGCGTACGGCGTTGTCGCTCAGCTCGACCACAATGGCCTCGATCAGCACCTGCTGGCGGCGCACGTCCAGGCGACGGATGACGTCGGCCAAGGTGCGCTGCATGTCGGCCGGCCCGGAAATCACCAGGGCGTTGGCGCCGGGGAAGCGGGCGATGGTGGCGCGCTGGCCGGTGGCGGTGACGGAGGACGAGCCGATGGCGCCGCCCTCGGCGTCTCCGCTCCCCAAGCTGGCGGCGGCGCGCGACAGGCCGCTGGAGGCGCTGGTCGTCGATCCGGTCGCGGCGGTGCGCAAGCCCTGGCTCGTGCTGTTGGAGGCCGTCACGGGCTGGCCCACCACCTGTTGCAACACCGGCAGAAGCTGCTCGGCGTTGGCGTGTTCCAGGAAAACGACGTTCACATCCTGGTTCGCCCTCGACCGGCCGTCCAGGTCATGGATCAGGCCGCGCACCCGCGCCAGGGCCTGGCCGTCGCCGCGCAGGACGATGGAGTTGGAGCTTTCGACCGGCGTGACCGTCACCATGCCCTGCCCGCCCCCGGGCGCGGCCATCACCTGTTGCAGCACCCCGGCGATCTCGCGCGCGGAGGCGTTCTCCAGGGCGACCACCTCATAGCTGGACCGATCCACGTCGATCCGGCCGATCAGCGAGCGGATGCGCGCCAGATTGTCCGAGAAATCGGCCACCACCACGCTGTTGGCGCCCGGATTGGCCAGAACCTGGCCCTGAGCCCCGACCAGGGGCCGAATGGTCTCGGCGGCCGAGGCCGCGTCGATGTTGCGCAGTTGGAAGACCTCGGTCGAGAACCGCTCGGCCCCGACGGTGGACGGTCCCTGGGCCGCGCCCTGGGCGGGACTGATCCGATAGGCGCCTGACTGGGTCGGCGTCACCACCAGGCCGTTGGCCCGCAGGGTGGACAAAAAGACTTCAAACAGTTGGGCCCGACCCAGCGGGCGCTCACTGGTCACCGTCACCGTACCGGTCACGGCCGGGTCGACGATGAAGGTGCGGCCGGTGGTGCGGGCCACGTCCTGGATGAAGGCGCGAATGTCGGCGCCCTGGACGTTCAGGGTCTGGCGCGCCTCCTGGGCCAGGACCGGCGAGGCCGCGACCGGCGCCTGAAAAGCCAGAACCAGGGCCAGCGCCCCGACGCCGGAGCGCATCAGCCGGTGGCGCAGAGAGACGGTCATGGTCGCGTCCTTATGGTGGTGGTGCGGGTCTGCCCCCCGCGCTCATACTGGATTTCGGCAGAGGAAGCGTCGGCCAGCTGACTTCTCAGGGCGCCGACCGCTTGAGGGCTGTTCAGGGCCACGCCGTTGACCGACAGAATGACGTCGCCCGCCTGAAGACCCGCGCTGCGAAGCTCCGACCCGTCTCCGGCGGACGAGACGGTCAGGCCTTTGACGCCCAGCCCCTGCAGCCTTGGGCGCAAAGCGGCCTGAGCGATCAGGCGTTGGGGATTGACGACTGCGGCTGCGGCCGCGTTCGAGGCGGGGGAAGCGGCGGGCGGGGTCACGATC
>NZ_JBWKZJ010000047.1:0-20647 GCF_059424365.1 Brevundimonas sp. GW456-12-10-14-LB3 | reverse complement strand
CGCCATGCCCGATCCGCCCCCGCCGCCGCCGCCGACGCAGACGACCTCGATCCACCGCGCCCAGGTCGGCAGGGCATAGACGCCGTCCGCAGTGAAGACGCTGGTTTCGCGCCGGGTGGCGCCTTGATCGAAGGCGACCCTGCCCGTGGTGCGATCCACGCCGAAAGCGCGCCGCCAACTGCCGCCGTCGGCGCTGACCTTCAGGCTCAGATCCTCGTCGCCGACCAGACCCAGTTCAGCCCGCCCGCCGTATCCGCTCTGGAACAGCAGCGACAGCACGTCGCCCGCCGCCTCCTTGTTCAGGGTCAGGCGCAGATCGCCGTCGCCGCCCTCGCCCGAGCCGCGCGCCGTAAACAGGGCGGCGTTGCTCTTGATCGCCAGGGGGTTTGCGGCGTCCGCCGTCGTTCCCACCCCCAGGCGCGACAGGCCCTGGGCCTCGCCCAGACAGTCGCCCAGCGCTCGCCAGCCGGCGGCGCTGCGGACCACGATCACGCCCGCGTCCAGAACCAGGGCGATCAGTCCCACGGGCGCGGCGACCTCGGTCCAGCCGCCCGCCTCGAACCGCATCAGGGCGCCCGCCGGGCGCCCGCTCCAGGCCGAGCCGACCGGCTGCTGCGGCAGGATGTAGAGGTCGCCGTCCGCGGGCTGTGCCGGTTGGTTCGAAACCGACCGGCTGATCACCGCCGTCTGCACCAGGGCGTCCAATCGGCTCAGGGCGGCGTTCAGGGTCACATGCTTCTGCATCTGCCCCGCCGCCAGATAGGGCAGGCCCAGGCGTGCCGTGAAATCTTCGCTCATCGCCGTCTCCGTTCTTGTCGGAGACCAATCTGCCGCCACCGCGAACCCAGGCGCGTCAGACGGACGGAGCGGCGATCACAGGCTTGTTTTCACGTCAAAAGTTCGTCGCGACCGGCGGAGTTTCGTCCCGTCGCCCCCAGGCTCAGTCGTGCAGATAGACCACGCGACGCAGGGACTTGTGGTTCCGGACCGTCTCCAGATGGCGTTCATGCTCGCCGCTGGCCCGGGCGTTGGCTTCGGAGTCCTCGACCCAGTGGCTGGTTTCGATGTCCTTTTGCAGGGCCTTGGCCGCCAGCAGCTGGCCGGGGAAGAAGGTGTCGATCAGGTCGCCGGCGATGGGGACCGTGCCCGTCGCCGTATCCAGCGCCATATAGGCCGCCATTCTGGCCAGCGTCCCAGGCGCCGCCTTGGCCCGAATCCCCTGCAACAGCAGCCAGGCGCCCGTGCCCGCCGTATAGGCCGTGCCGACCACTGGCGCCCAGGTCAGCAGGGCGTCCATGCCGAAGCCGACCGGACCTATGCCGATGACCCGGTCCGACAGTTTCTTGACGCCCTCGACATTGGACCAGATCTTCTCGATATCCTTGATCGACCGTCTGGCCATGTCGCCCCCCACCGCAGCGCCTCAACGCGACACAGCCAACAGCGTTCATCGAGAAAGGCAATAAGGGATGTCGTTGCTGAAGACCGCAGCCAACGCCGCCGCCGGTCTGGTCTTGCTCGGCCTGGCGACGATCGGCGCAGCGGCGCTCAGCGGCGTCGGACACCGCTGGGTGGACATCCTGGCCCAGTTCACGGCGCCGGCCCTGCTCGCGGCGTCCGGCGTGACCCTGGCCTGCCTGGTTTTGCGCCTCTGGCCCGCCGCCGGCGCAGGCGTCGCTTCGGTTCTTGTCCTGGCGATCGCCGTCTGGCCCCAGTGGGCGCCGTCCCAGGGTCGCGCCACACCCGGCCAGCCCGTCGTTCGACTGTATTCCGCCAACCTCTGGGTGGAAAACACCGACGTCGCCGCCATGAAGCGTTCGATCGCAGCGGCGGACGCCGACATTCTGGTGCTGATCGAGGTCGGCGATGCGGCGTCGGATCGTCTGGACGACCTCCTGGCGGGCTATCCGCACCGCGCGGTCATGGGGGCGGCGGAGGCGCCGGGCGGCCGGGCCCTCTCGGTCGTCGCGTCCCGCTATCCGATCCTGCGCCGCCTGCCCGCCTCTCGCGACGGCCTGTCGGCCGTGGGCGCCGTGGTCGAGACGCCCCTGGGTCCGATCAACGTCTTCGGCGTCCACCTGACCCGGCCGTGGCCCTATCAGTATCAGTGGGGCCAGATCACCCAGGCCATGGCCCTGGACGCGCGCCGACGCGCCGCGCCGCCCCATCCGGTCATCGCCGCCGGCGACTTCAACAGCGTATCGAGCGCCCGGATCGGCCGCCAGATCAAGACGGACATGGGTCTCCTGCCCGCCCCCGGCTTCCCCGGCACCTGGCCCACCGCCCTGCCCGCCCTTGCGGGCATCGCCATCGACCAGGTCTATCGCTCGCCGGACCTGGCCCTGCTCAGCCGCCGCATCGGCGAACCGACCGGCTCGGACCACTATCCGGTCGTGACCGAGTTCACCCGCGCCGCGCCCTGACTTCGGGGTTCAGCCGCCGATCAGGGCCTTCAAGCGGGCCTCATGGCCGTCCGTCGGAAAGTCGTCGGCGACCCAGCGGTCCTCGAACGCCTTGAGGATGCGTCCCGTGTCCGGTCCCGGCTGAAGCCCCAGCCGCGCCAGATCGCGGCCGCCGACCGGCAGCCGGGGGGGCGTCCAGTCCTCAGCCAGCCGCCGCAGCGGACCGCCGTCGCTCCCTTCCGCCGCTTCCGCCCGCGCCAGCCGGTCTTCAAACGCGCGGCGCCCCAGCCGATAGATCGCAGCCCGCGCCTCGGCCGCGCCCATGTCGGGCCTCACCGCCAGCCCCTCGGCGACGGCGGCCGCCAGCCGGTCGCGCACGGCGTTGGACAGTCGCAAGCCTTCCGCAATCCCCCGCACCGCCGCCTCATCGACGGGCAGAAGCGCCGACAGCCGCAGGACAGGATCGCCGCTGCGTCGGCTCAGGGCCTCGAACATCGCCAGGGGTTGGACCTCCGGCAAGACCTGGCTCAGTACGCCCGTCCTCTCCATGGCGCGCACGCTGGCGATCGGGTCCGGCGCCGCCAGCAGCTTCAACAGTTCCTTGGACACCCGCTCGGCCGAGAGCCGCGCCATGCCGCTTTTCAGAGCGGCGCAGGCGGCCAGTCCCGTCGCGTCCGGCTCGCTCCGTCCATACCAGGCTTGAAACCGGAAGAAGCGGAGGATGCGCAGATAGTCTTCGCGGATGCGCGTTTCGGCCTCGCCGACGAAGACGATCCGCCCCTCGGCGGCGTCCGCCAGCCCCCCGCCCGTCGGATCGAACACCATGCCGGTCGCATCGGCGTAGAGGGCGTTGAGGCGGAAGTCGCGTCGGGCCGCATCCTCCGCCCAATCCTGGGTGAAGGCCACCACGGCGCGCCGGCCGTCGGTCTCCACGTCGCGGCGCAGGGTGGTGATCTCATAGGGCGCCCGCTCTGAAACCGCCGTAACCGTGCCGTGCTCAACCCCCGTCGGCACAGCCTTCAGCCCCGCCGCCTTCAGCGCCGCCATCGTCTGTTCGGGCGTCAGACGTGTGGCGATGTCGATGTCGTCCACCGCTCGGCCCATCAGGCTGTTGCGGACGCAGCCGCCGACGAAGCGGGCGCAGTCGGCGCCGCCCGCCGCTTCCAGCGCCGCCATGACGGCGCGGGTGGCCGTCGCCTCCAGCCAGGGCTGGCCCTGCACCGAGGCCGTCACGCCTCAACCTCGGCGGCGTCCCGCTCGGCCGCGCGTTCGGGATCGACCTCGTCGCCGTAAAGACGTGCGTGCAATCCCTTCAGAATGCCGGCCGTGACGCCCCAGATATAGCGCTCCTGCCAGGGCATGGCCCAGAACCACCGCCGCAGACCGTCTTCCAAATCATAAAAGTCCTGCCGGTGATTGGCCGCGTCCATCAGAAAGTCCCAGGGCGTCTCGAACACCTCCGCCACCTCGTCCGGCGACGGCCGGGTCAGGGGCGGCTGGTCCAGCCATCCGATCACCGGCGTCACCAGAAATCCCGTGCCGGTCTCATAGGCGTCCGACAGACCCAGAACCTCGACGGCGGCGGGGTTCAGCGCCACCTCCTCGTCGGCCTCGCGCAGGGCGGCCTGGACGGCGGTTTCACCAGGGTCCAGCCGACCGCCCGGAAAGGCGATCTGTCCCGTGTGCCGGGCCAGGGTGTCGGCCCGACGGGTCAAAAGGACCGTCGCCCCCTCGGGTCGCGCCACGACCGGGATCAGGACGGCGGCTGGCCTCAACTCCCGTACAGGCCGCGCCGCCTGGGGATTGAGATCGAAATCGGAACGCGCCGGCGCCGCCTCCGCCCGCCAGGCCCCGATCGGCGCCAGCCGCTCCGAAAGTCTGCGCCTCAGGGTCTCCAGACTCACGCCACGGCTCCCAGAGGAAACACCTGCCCGCCGGACCGGACCACCAGCCGCCCGTCCGCCTCCTCGGCCGCCTCGACCAACTCATAGAAGACCGCCCGCGTGATCCGCGCCCACAGGTCACGGCGCACATGCACGCGCGGCGCCGGCTCGCCGGTCTCGGGATCTTCGTCCACCACCAGTGGGTCGTCCGCCCCGGCCCGCACCTCGTCGCCGACGTCGGTGGTGAAGATCAGGTCCTCCCCCTCGCGCCGCACCGCCACGGCGCGAAACGGCAGGTCCTCGACCTCGATCTTCATCTTCTCGACCGGCGTGACCAGATGATAGCCGTCCGGGTCCAGGCGCAGAACGGTGGAGAACAGCCGCACAAGGGCCTCGCGCCCGATCGGCGATCCTTCGTGTATCCAGACGCCGTCTCGGCGGATCACGATGTCGATCTCGCCGCAATGGGCCGGATTCCACAGATGAACCGGCGGCAGTCCTCGGCCGGGCGCCTGTTTCGCCGCCTCTGCGACCGCGTTCAGACCTTTGGGCGTTTCATCCGGTTCTGTCATGACGTCCCTGACTTAGTGGCTGATCGTCCTGGACGGAACCGCGAAGCGATTCTTCGTCAGCCGATCCGGCCGCCCTTCCCGCCCGATCCGGGCGAGGCGCCGCCGCCTTGATCCCCCGTTCTCTCCGTCCCCCGGCGCGCCAGGGCCTGATCTTGGACGCCCGCGCGACCTCGCCAGAACACGCCCTCTGTTTCAACGGCTTGCGGCCTCAGCCGCCGAACGATCCGGCGCCCCGCCCGACGCCCCTATAATGACGCCCGGTCTTTGACATCGCAGAGAGAGAGAGAGAGAGAGAGCAAGGCGGGGCCGCCGCCGGACAGTCCGATCAGTGTCCAGCTGTTTTAGCAATAAGATCAAAGGCCGTCGGACAGATCGGACACATCGGACACCTTTTTTGTCGGACACATCGGACACATCGGACACATCGGACACTGTTTTCGCGTTCAATGAGCCCGCCGGGGGAAGGTCAGCCGATGCGGACGCCGCCGGCCGCCGTTTCACTCCCGACCGCCAGCCACAGCACGCGCCGCTGATCGACCGGCCCCGGCAACTGGGCCTCGGGCGCCCCGACGAAGCCGAACCGCTCGAAATAGGCGCGGTCGCCGACCAGCAGTATCCCGCCGGTCGCCGTCGAGCGGGCGTGATCGACGCAGGCCTGAACCAGACGCGCCCCCAGCCCTTCGCTGCGAACCGCCGCCTCGACCGCAATGGGGCCCAGAAACAGGCCGGGCGTCGCGCCGATCACCACGGGCCACAGCCGGACAGACCCGACGATCCGGCCCTGCCGATGGGCGACGAAGCCCACGGCGGGACGCGTCCCCTCGCGCAGCCGCTCGGCCGTCTTGGCGAAACGGCCTGGGCCAAACGCGGCCAGAACCAGGGCGTCCACGCCCGCCGCGTCGGCGGGCGTTTCAAGGGCGATGGGCTCGGCGACCAGGTCAGGGGCCGAAATCTGGATAGAGGCGTGCGACATGGGCGCTCCGACGGGGGCGCGCGCACCTAGAACCAAAGCTGCGCTGAATCAAGGCGCGGTCTTGCGACGCCTTCAGCCCGCCTTCGAAAAGTCGGGCGCCCGCTTCTGGGTGAAGGCCATGAAGGCCTCCATGGCCTCGGGGCTCCGCATCTGGGATCCGAACGCCTCGCCCTCGCGCTGCATCAGGGCCCACAGACCTTCCGCATCGCGCATCAGCCGCTTGGTCTTGCGGATCGAATTGGGCGCACGGGCCGCCACCTTGGCCGCCAGATCCGCCGCCGTCGCCTCGACCGCCTCCGCCGGAACGACGCGATTGGCCAGGCCCCAGGCCGCCGCCGTCCGTCCGTCGACGGGCTCGCCCAGGGCGAACAGTTCGAACGCCCGCTGATGGCCGATCGCGGCGGGCAGCAGCAGGCTGGACGCCGCCTCCGGCGCCAGGGCCAGATTGACGAACGGAACCGACAGCAAGGCGTCCTCGGCCACCACCACCAGGTCGCAGTGCAGCAGCATGGTCAGGCCGATGCCGACCGCCCGGCCCTTCACCGCGGCCACCAGCGGCTTGTCCAGATCGGCCAGGGACTTCAGGAAGCGGAACACCGGCATGTCGAACGGCTGTTCTGTCTGGGAGCCGATGGCGATGAAGTCCCCGATGTCATTGCCGGCCGAAAAGCTGTCGCCTTCGGCCCGCAGCAGCAGAACCCGCACGGCCTCGTCGGTCCGCGCCTGTTCGACCGCCTCCGCCAATGCGGCGTACATGGTCTGGGTGATGGCGTTCTTCTTGTCGGCCCGGTCCAGCGTCAGGGTCAGGACGCCGTCGGCCAGTTCTGTGCGGATATGTTCGCTCACGTCGTTTCCTCGTCCCGTTTGACGGCCGTCCACCAATCGACGCCGTTCTCATCGCGCGTCCGTTGGGCGCGGCCGCGCTTTGCCAGATAGTTCAGGTGCGCCTGGGCCTCGCCCGTGGCCATGCCCAGGACGCTGTCATCCACCGCGCGCCCGAAGACGGCGGAGAAGCCGTCGATCACCCTAGACGGTTGACGCAAGGTCCGCTCAAGCCGTTTCAGCGCCGTCTCATGACCGCGTTTCAGAGCGTCGAGCCGGGCGTGAACGCCCAGGAAGGGCTCCCCGTGCGACGGCAGAATGAAGGCTCCGTCCGGCAGGAGGCGCCGCAGCTTCTCCAGCGAATCCATCCAGTCGCCCAGCGGATCGGCTTCGGGCTCGGTGGGCCAGACCGAGACGTTCGACGAAATCCGGGGCAGGATCTGATCGCCGGAGATGAAAACGTCGTCAGACCTACGCCACAGGCAAACGTGCTCCGGGCTGTGTCCTGACCCGACCACCACGGTCCAGTCGTCGCCGTCGATCTGGATCACATCCTCATCCGACAGCCGCAGATAGCTGCGCGGCATCGCCGACACCCCCTTGGCGAAGCCGCCGTAATCCTTGCGCCAGCGGTCGATCTGGGCCTCGCTCCATCCGGCGGCCCGATAGTAGCGTTCGCCGTCTTCGGGGGCGTCCCCGGCCTCCTCGGCCATCAGCATCCGGGCGGTGACATATTCCAGCCGCGACATCAGCAGCGGCGCGCCGCTCCGCTCGCACAACCAGCCGGCCAGGCCGATGTGATCGGGGTGCATGTGGGTGCAGACCAGGCGGCGGATCGGGCGCCCTTCCAGCGCGCCGGCCAGCGCTGCTTCCCAGGCCGCAATACTGTCAGGCGTGCGCAGGCCGGTATCGACCACCGTCCATCCGTCGCCGTCCTGAAGGGCGTAGACGTTCACGTGGTTCAGCTGGAACGGCAGGGTCAGCCGCATCCACAGGACGCCGGGGGCGACTTCGATCGCCTCCCCTCCCGCGGGCGTCTGGGGCATGGGGTAGGTCAGCCCTCTTGCGTCCATCCCCGTCTTCACCGCCGTCGCATCGTCCGCCAAGTGGGTCTCCAATCAAAACGCGCAGACCTTAATCCCGTCAGCCCTCCATCGTCCACAGCCGCCTTGACCCTGCCCGATTAGAAGGCCACGAAGCGTTCAGTCCTTTCAGATCTCCAAGGTGTTCCATGAAAGCCCGCTTCGCCGCCGTCCTCGCGGCGCTGATGTTCAGCGCCGTTACGGTCGCTCCCGCCGCGGCCCAGACCCGCGCCAATGACGATCGCCAGGCTGTTGCAGAAGGCTCTTCACGAGCCGCCGCAGCGCGCCAACGGCGCGAACGCCGCCCTGCGCCGCCGACGCCTGAGCAGATCATGGCGGCGGCTCAGGAACAGGCCACCCTGGCCAACACCAACTGCCAGGTCACCGAAGCCAAGCTGCTGGGCGAAACCGCCGCCAAGACCTCGGTCTATGAGGTCGCCTGCGCCACTGGCCCGGGCTTCATGATCGAATCCAAGACCCCGCCGTCGGCCACGGATTGTGTGCTTCTGGCCCATTCGGCCTCGGTGGTGCGCGAGCGCGATCCCGCCGCCGACGTCGGCCCGCAATGCACCATCCCCGCCAACACCGACACCCAGAAGGTTCTGCGCGAATACGCCCAGAAGGCGGGCGTCCCTTGCACCGTGGACCAGGCCAAGGTCCTGGGTCAGTCCAACGACGGAGGCGTCATGTATGAGGTCGGCTGCGCCGACGCGGCGGGCTTCTGGGTCAAGCAGTTGAACAACGAATGGACCAAGACACCCTGTATCCAGGTGCTGGCTGAAGGCGGCGCCTGCGCCTTCACCACCGCCGCCGAGAATGCGGCCCAGGTGAAGCAACTGCTGGCGGGATCGGAAGCGGCGGGCTGCGACGTCACCGAGGCGCGCCTGATGGGCCAGAACGCCAACGGCATGTTCTATGAAGCCAAATGCGCCGGGGCCGACGGCGTCATCGCCCGCGTGAACGCCGAGAACGTCGTGCAGCAGATCTATCCTTGCGCCACCGCTCAGCGGATCGGCGGCGGCTGCACCCTGACGCCGGCCACTGCTGCGGCCCCCGCCCCGGCCGGCGGCCGCCCCTAAGACAGACCGATTGACGGCAAGGGGCCGCCGGAGCGATCCGGCGGCCCTTTTGTTTGCGGCGCCTCTTTCCCGAAACCGAGACGCAGCCTAGCGTCCCCGTCATGCGCATCGCCACTTGGAACGTGAACTCGGTCAACGCTCGCCTGCCCACCGTGCTGGCCTGGCTGGAACAGGCCGCCCCCGACGTCGCCTGCTTCCAGGAGATCAAATGCGTGGACGAGAAGTTTCCGCGCGAGGCCTTCGAGAGCCTGGGCTACAACGTCGAGACCCACGGCCAGAAGAGCTACAACGGCGTGGCCCTGCTGTCGAAACACCCGCTGTCGGACATCCGGCGCGGCCTGCCGGGCGACGAGACCGACGAACAGGCCCGCTATCTGGAGGCGGTGGTCGAGGCGCCCCGGCCGATCCGGGTGGCCTCCATCTATCTGCCGAACGGCAATCCGATCGGCACCGAGAAGTTCGACTACAAGCTGGCCTGGTTCGATCGGCTGAACCGCCACGCCCGCGACCTGCTGGCCTTCGAGGAGCCCCTGGCCCTGTGCGGCGACTATAACGTCATTCCCGAGCCGGAAGACGCCAAGAACCCCGCCGCCTGGACCGATGACGCCCTGTTCCAGCCTCAGAGCCGCCAGGCCTTCCGCGCCCTGAAGCACCTGGGCCTGGCCGACGCGCACGAGGTGGGGGGCGAACCCGCCGGAACCTACAGCTTCTGGGACTATCAGGCCGGCGCCTGGCAGAGGAACCACGGCATCCGCATCGACTTCGCCCTGCTCTCGCCCCAGGCGGCGGACCGGCTCCGGGGGATCGAAACCCATCGCGAGGCCCGCGAGATGGACAAGCCCAGCGACCATGTGCCGGTGGTGGTCGATCTGGACCTGTCGGCCGGATCGGAGGTCTGACCCATGGCCGAGGTCGTTCGGGTGGTCCTGCTGATCGCCTTGGCGGCGGCCCTGCTGACGACCCTGGCCCTGGCCCTGTCCTGGTGGATGGAGCCGCCGCGCCGGATACGCCGGGCCCTTCTGAAAGCCCTCGGCGCCCCGCCTGAGGTCGAGGCCGTTTCCCCCCGCGAGGGCCGGGCCTGCGCGCTGAATTTCGACGTCGAACAGGTGGTGGTCCTTTGGGCCAACGGCGCCCACGGCCTGGCCTACGCCTTCGAGGAGGTGGAGGGCGGAGAGATCATCGTGGACGGCCATGTGGTGGCCCGCATCCGGCGCGGCGAGACGCGCAAGTCGCTGGACGTCATGGCGCCGGACGCCGAACAGGTGGTGCTGC
Organism: Brevundimonas sp. GW456-12-10-14-LB3; assembly: GCF_059424365.1. Classification (NCBI taxonomy): domain Bacteria; kingdom Pseudomonadati; phylum Pseudomonadota; class Alphaproteobacteria; order Caulobacterales; family Caulobacteraceae; genus Brevundimonas; species Brevundimonas sp. GW456-12-10-14-LB3. Next base: position 10,562 of record NZ_JBWKZJ010000047.1, on the reverse strand, counting down.
GGCTGATGTTCGCAGACGCCCGTCATCCCGAGTTCGAACTGGCCCTGTGGGACGCCGCCCTGGCCGGCGGAACCGGCTCGCCCGGCGAGGCGCTGCGGCTGGGTCGGCGGTGGCTGTCGCACCTGGAAGCCCTGTTGAAGAGCTGATCGCCCCCTTCCGATTGGGCGGCGAGCGGTCTAGAACCCCCGCTCATTCCTAACGACACGCCTTTTTACGGGAGGCCGCCTTGGCCCGCCTATTCGACGCCTATGTCGTCGCCGACTGGACCGCCGCCGAGACCAAGAAGCTGGGCGACAGCTCGCTGTGGATCGGGGTGGCAAAGCGCGACGTCCGCTTCCGCCTCTATACCGAGACGCACAATGTCGCGACCCGGGCCGAGGGCGAGGCCCTGCTGACCTCGATCCTGGCGGACCACCGAAAGCGCGGCGACCGGGTTCTGGTGGGGCTGGACTTCAACTTCGGCTATCCGGTCGGCACGGCCGCGCGGCTGAAGCTGGAGGGAACCCCCTGGCAGGCCATGTGGAAATTCATCGCCGCCAATGTCGTGGACAAGGCCGACAACACCAACAACCGCTATCAGGTGGCGGCCAAGATGAACCGTCTGATGACGGACGAGGCCTGGCCCCTGTGGGGCGCGCCTGCGAAACAAGCGCAGCGCTGGCTGACGACCACCAAGCCGCCCGCCGGCGCCGGCGCCGACATCCCCGAATTCCGGGCGACCGAGAATGCGGCGCGCAAGGGCCGGCTGCAGCCCAAGAGCGTGTGGCAGATGCACGGGGCCGGCGCCGTGGGCGGCCAAACCCTGGTGGGCATACCGGCCGTGCGCAGGCTGTTGGAATCTCTGGGACCTTCGGGCGCCGTCTGGCCGTTCGGCACCGGCTGGCGCGAACTGACGCCCGACGACGTCGAGCCCCTGTCGGCCCTGGTTGTCGAGGTCTGGCCCTCGATGTTCGACGGCAAACCCCATGAGGGCGAGTTCAAGGATCAGGCCCAGGTCCGCTCCACCGCCGAGGCCCTGGCGCGGATGGACGAGGCCGGCGACCTGGCCAAGGCCTTCGGCCCGCCCAAGGACGCAACGCCCGAACTGATCGCCCAGGTCGAGCAGGAAGAAGGCTGGATCCTGGGAGTCTGACCCCCAGGTCCGTCAGGACAGGCGGTCGCGGAACTCTGACCAGTCGAATTCGCGAACCAGCTTCAGCGCGTCGGTGTCGCTGTTCCAAAGGGCGATGGCCGGCAGCGGCACTCCGTTGAAGGTGTTGGTCTTCACCATCGAATAGTGGGCCTGGTCCAGAAAGGCGATGCGGGTTCCGGCGGTCGGCGCCGTGGCGAAGCCATAGTCGCCGATGATGTCGCCGGCCAGGCAGGACGGACCGCCCAGGCGATAGGTCACCCCGCCTTCCGCCTCGTTCAGCATGGCCGGACGATAGGGCGCCTCGATCACGTCCGGCATGTGGCAGGTCGCCGAGATGTCGGTGATGGCGATGGGCAGGCCGTTGTGGAAGGTGTCCAGCACCTCCCCCACCAATATGCCGGCGTCCAGCGCGATGGCCTCGCCCGGCTCGATATAGACCTGAAGTCCGTAACGCTCGCCCAGGTCCTTCATGAAGGCGACCAGGGCGTCGATCCGATAGTCGGCGCGGGTCACATGGTGGCCGCCGCCCAGGTTGATCCATTTCAGGTCGGGCAGCAGGGGCGCCAGCTTCGGTTCCACGGCGGCCCAGATCCGCTCCAGCGGCTCGAACCCCTGTTCGCACAGGGCGTGGATGTGCAGGCCGTCGACGCCGTTCAAGTGTTCCGGCTTCAGCTGCGACACCGGAAAGCCCAGGCGCGAACCCAGCTGGCAGGGGTCGTATTTGGCGACCTCGCCCTCCGAATGTTCCGGGTTCAGTCGCAGGCCGATGTCGAACGTCTCGCCCTCGGCGCGGGCGGCCGCGATCAGGTCGGCGAAGCGGGCGATCTGGTCCGGGGCGTTGAAGATGACCGTATCCGACAGCCGCAGGATCTCGGGCAGGTCGGCGGGCTTGTAGGCGGGGGAATAGGTGGTCAGGTGGCCCTTGTAGAACTCCCGCGCCAGGCGCGCCTCCCACAGGCCCGAGGCGCAGACGCCGTCGAGATATTCCCCGACGACGTCGGCCAGAGACCACATGGAGAAGGCCTTCAGGGCCAGCAGCACCCGGGCGTCCGCCCGCGCCCCGACGTCCTGAAGGACGGCCAAGTTGCGACGCACCGCGACCTCGTCGACCACGAAGGCGGGCGACGGGACGCGGTTCAGATCGAACCGGGCGAAGGCGCCCGGTCCGCCGGCCTGGGTCTGCATGACCATGGGCGTGTCCTCAGAAGTCCAGCGGAGCGGACAGTTCCTCGACCGTCCAGGGCAGGCCGTGCTTGTTCAGCATGTCCATGAAGGGATCGGGATCCAGCTGCTCCATGTTGAACACCCCCTCCCCCTTCCACTGGCCGGTCAGCATCAGGGCCGCGCCGATCATGGCGGGGACGCCGGTGGTGTAGCTGACGGCCTGGTTGCCGGTCTCGGCATAGGCGGCTTCGTGGTCGCAGATGTTCTTGACGTAGACCGTCTTCTGCGCCCCGTCCTTCAGGCCGGTGGCGATGGTGCCGATATTGGTCTTGCCTTTGGTGATCGGGCCGAGCGACGCGGGCTCGGGCAGCAGGGCCTTCAGGAACTCAATCGGGATGATCTCGCGGCCCTGGAACATCATCGGCTCGATCGAGGTCATGCCCACGTTCTCCAGCACCTCCAGGTGCTTCAGATACGAGTCGCCGAAGGTCATCCAGAAGCGGATACGCTTGATTTCCGGATAGAATTTGGCCAGCGACTCCAGTTCCTCATGGTACATGAGGTACATGTTCTTGGGCCCCACGCCCTCGAAATCGAACGTCTGCTTGTGGCTGAGCGCCGGGCCTTCGACCCACTGGCCGTTCTCCCAGTGACGCGAATTGGCGGTCACTTCGCGCAGATTGATCTCGGGGTTGAAGTTGGTCGCGAAGGGCAGGCCGGTGTCGCCGCCGTTGCAGTCCAGGATGTCGAGCGTCTCGATCGAATCCAGCAGGTGCTTCTTGGTGTAGGTGGTGAAGACCGAGGTCACGCCGGGGTCGAAGCCCGACCCCAAGAGGGCCATCAGACCGGCGTCCTTGAAGCGGTCCTGATAAGCCCACTGCCACTTGTATTCGAACTTGGCCTCGTCGCGCGGCTCATAGTTGGCGGTGTCGAGATAGTTGACGCCGGCGGCCAGGCAGGCGTCCATGATCGACAGGTCCTGGTACGGCAGGGCCAGGTTGACCACCAGGGCCGGCTTGACCGACTGGATCAAGGCGGTGGTCGCGGCCACGTCGTCGGCGTCGATCGCCGCCGTGTCGATGGTCACGCCGAAACGCGACTTCACCGATTCGGCGATGGCGTCGCACTTGGCCTTGGTGCGGCTGGCCAGGGTGATGTGCGAGAAAATGTCCGAATTCATCGCCATCTTGTGGACGGCGACCGAACTGACGCCGCCGGCGCCAATGACCAGCACCCTGCTCATCTGTGCTTCTCCTGAAGTCTCAAAAGGCCTCGGCGACATCGCCGCCCGTATAAAGGGCGGGGCTCATAGCACGATGATGACAGGATCGCTAATGGGCGGGGATTTGTGACGAATTCGGCGGATTTTTCGCGTGTGGACGCGGGGCGTGGGGTGTGGGGCGAGGGGCGCGGCACTCGGAAAAACGATGTCCGATGTGTCCGATCTGTCCGATTGCGACGACCGACGACGAAAAAAGGGTGTCCGATGTGTCCGGACTGTCCGATTGGGACGGGTGGAGACCGGAAAAACAGTGTCCGATGTGTCCGACTTGTCCGAAAGGCGACGCCGGACGACGAAAAACAGTGTCCGATGTGTCCGAACTGTCCGATTGTTACAGGGGGCGTCGAAGCTGACGAAGGCCGAGCGGACGCCAGACGCCGCAGGGCGCCTTTGCGGAAGGGCTTTACGTTCTCAAGGACCGACGGGGATTGTACGCCGGTTTTGAGGGGGGATGGTCGAATTGGCTTTTTGAGCTGATGACCTTTGAATGAGTCGGTCCTGCAATCACGTTGTGAGGAACGCCGGGCCGTCGCTGGGCGGAATGTGTAGGGCAACAAAGCCAGTTCCAGACATTCGGGCACCTGCATGAATGCGACTTTCCTCCAATCGGCCTAGCGCGCCCTAGCCCGGCCATCAGTTTTTCTGGAGAGGGCGACGCACAGGCTTGATCTGACCCCATAGTCAACCTTTAGGAGTTGGTGATACATCCCTATCTACGATCTTCAGAATCGAACTGGACAGCCGACTTTGACGAGCTTTGCACCGATCAACGACGATCACGCAGTCACCAGCGTGTTGTTCGGGCTTCAACTCGACGAATTCATTGAGCCCCCGACGATTGAGCTCATAAAGCGCGCAACGCCTTGGTCCGACAGCCTGCCTGCGGTCACGGCCCTGCCTCCAGTCGAAATTAACCAGGGAGGTCAAAACTTCCCTATTCCCGCTGTTCAGTTTGCGATTGTGCGGCCTGACAGCCGTCCGCTTTGGAGCGTCAAGTTCAGCGGTTACGATCTCATTGTGGAATGCACTGTCTACAGCCGCTGGGCTGAAGTTTGGAATTCCGCAAGCCGGTACTTGAGTGAGGCTTTTGAGCTTGTGCGTTCCAAGCAAACCGACGTGAATATTTCAGATTTTCGACTGCAAGTGACCGACCAGTTCCGCACTGCGGAAGAGGGATATAAGGCCTCTGACCTCTTCGCGGAAGGAAGTCGTTACCTTGCTCCGATGGCTTACGATGGGCGTCAGGTCTGGAACAACGCCGTAGGTTGGAGCGAGACGGAAGGCAATGTTCGCTATTCCGACACTCTGGCTATCCAAATTCAAGGCTACGAAAATGGCTCGACCGTCACCCCCCCTTATCTGGTGACAATCCAACACTTCGGTCGAGCAGTTACGGCGGGAGATCCTGCGCCCGACGTTGAAAGGTTGGATGAACTGATCACCAATCTTCACGAGCGAAACAAAATTGTAATTCGGGAAATTTTGTCGGCGGAGATGCGCGAGCGCATTGGCCTCAAGCAATGAACGGCCTTCAGCACAACGGCATCACTGCAACGCATGCCTTAAAAGCGCAAGGCATGTTCAGCGGTCACGACAACAGGCAATATCACGTCGTGCATGTGACGCCCGCCAGCTTCTATATGGCTAACACCGGAGAGCACGATCGGATTGATTTCAGTTCCGGATGCATGCGGAACGTTCATTTTGCCCCAACCGTTCAAGTCTCCTTCAATAGCGAGAAGAAGTACAAGCAGAAGGTCTTGAACCTGACACCCAACGTCGAGCGACGTGTGGTTCACGGGGGGCATGTTTGGCGACCGACCTTGGACTTGCCCCACCATCTCGTTCCACTTGAGGCGTCTATTATCGAGCCGACAGCCCATAGCGTTGGAGCAGCGGTTTATAGTGACGCATCAAGGCCCGCCGTTATTGACGAGGTGGTCTCACTAGTCTCCGGCTGGGATGGCGAAGGGAGTATCGCGCCAACTTCAGAAGGGAAACGCTCGACCGTCGAAATCGCAGCGATCTTGGGTAAGTTTATCGACAGCGCAGAAGTTGAAGTCGATCCCTCCGATGGAGGTGTAGCGTTGCGTTGGTTTAGCAATAGTGAGCGCGCGCTAGTGTCGATTGACATTCGCCCCACCGGCAAGGCCGTCGTAGTGGGCACGAACGTGGGCGGAAAAAGCTCGCGAAAAATGCTCGCACCTAATGAGCTGCACCGCGTGCTTCGAACTGCAGTCGATGCTGGTCTGACCCGCCTTGACGATAACGTGCGCTGAGATATGCCCGCTTGAACAGAGCGGACTGCGAACTTACCAGACGCCCCTTGTCAGAGACGACGAGTGGGTCTGCCGGACTATTCGGCCCGGTGAATACAAATCTAAAAAGGCCATTAAAGCTGCCTTCGTCCAGACTAGTCAATTGAATGCCGGATCACTATCGGCGTGGCGACTCAATGATGTCGTGGAGATGCCTGACTTAGCAGACCGGCTGGCTGAAAAGCTCGGCAATGTCCCAGAAAATATCCTTGCCGTCCAAGCTGCGCTGCTACGAGGTATCCGACTTGACAATGAACAGCGCGCGCTATGCGTTGTTAACGACACGCGGACTGACTTGGCAGGAAGCCACGACCCTGAGCATATTGCATTATCCCCTTGTGCGCGATTCGACGGTATTGATCATGATGAACGTGAAACAATAGTCTCCGCTCTAAAGGGGGAAATTATCAGCATTTACAGAGGATTCGGTACTCCACTACACCCTGTTCCCGACTGATTGTTCAAACTAGAACTCTGCCCCAAGGCCCGCTTCGGGGTGCCTTTGTTTCTGGCTGTTGGCTGCTTTAAATGACATTGGCGTCCGCATCTCGCCCGAAGGAGCGACGGTCGCCGACCAATACCCAGACGCTTTTGCTGCCTCGGCCAGTCTAGATAAAGGTGCGGCCGAGCACCAAGGAGCATTTCCGTAGCGGTAGCTGGGCCTATCAGCAAAAGCGGACAGGTGATGTATCCGCTTTGAGTCAAATTTCCCTACCCGATCAACGCCCGCGCCGCCGCCCGCGCCTCATGGGTGATCTGCGCTCCCGACAGCATCCGCGCGATCTCTTCCTGACGGCGGGCCTCGTCCAGGGCCACCACCGTGGTGGTGGTCAGGCCGTCGCGGTCGGCCTTCATCACCTTCCAGTGGGCGTGGCCGCGGGCGGCGACCTGGGGGCTGTGGGTGACGACCAGGACCTGGGCGCCGGTCGACAGGCGTTTCAGGCGCGAGCCGACGGCCTCAGCCACGGCGCCGCCGACGCCCTGGTCCACCTCGTCGAAGATCATGACCGGCTGGCGCATGTCCTCGCGGCTGGCCAGGGCCGCCTTCATGGCCAGGGCGAACCGGGCCAGTTCGCCGCCCGACGCAATGGCGTCCAGCGGGCCGAAGTCGGTTCCGGCGTTGGTGGCGATCTGGAAGCGGACGGTCTCGACCCCGTCGGGGCCGCGCCGGCCCTCGATCGGCTCCAGCGCCACGCGGAACCGGGCGCGCTCCAGCTTCAACGGGCCAAGCTCGTCCATGACGGCGGCGGTCAGGCGGTCGGCCGCCGCCTCGCGCGCCGAGGTCAGGAATTCGGCGGCCAGGTCATAGGCTTCGGCGGCCTGGGCGGCCTCGCGCCCGGCGGCGGCCAAGGCCTCCTCCCCGTCCTCGATCAGGCGCAGCTGTTCGCGCAGGCGAATGCGTAAGGACGGCAGGGCGTCGACGGTGGTGTGCAGTTTCCGGGCGGCGGCGCGCAGGGCGAACAGCCGTTCCTCGGCCTTGTCCAGACGGCCGGGCTCATAGTCGAAGGCGTCGGCGGCGGCGTCCACGGCGGCGATGGCCTCGGCCGCCTCGACCAGGGTGCGGTCGATGGCCTCGACGGCGGCGGACAGTTTGACGATGACCGGATGGTCGCCCTCGGCCCCCGCCTGACCGGCGCGCTGGCGGGCGTGTTCGACGGCGCGAAGCGCAGCGCCCAGCTTCTGGCTCAGCTTGTCGCCGCCCAGCTGGGTGCGGGCGTCGGCGAGATCGGCGATGGCCTTTTCGGCGGCGCCCAGCAGGGCGCGTTCGCCGGCCAGTTCCGTCTCCTCGTCCGGGCGGGGATCGAGGGCGTCCAGCTCGGCCAGGTTTAGGCCGATCTCCTCGGCGCGGGCGGCGGCGTCGGCCGCCTGGGCCTTCAGCTCGGCCAGCCTCGCCTCGGCGGCCTTGAGCTTGGCGGCGGCGGCGGCGACGGCCTGAAGCTGGGGTTGCAGGCCTCCATAGGCGTCCAGCAGGCCCCGGTGGGTGCGCCAGTCCAAGAGGCCGACGGTCTCATGCTGGCCATGGACCTCGACCAGGGCGGCGCCGATCTCGCGAAGCGCCGTGACCCCGGCGGGCTGGTCATTGACATAGGCCCGGCTGCGGCCGTCGGCGTTCAGGACGCGGCGCAGGATCAGCTCCTCGCCCGGCTGCACCTCGAACCCCTTGTCGGCGATCAGGGCCAGCAGGTCGGGATCGTCGGGGGCGCTGAAGACGGCGGTGGCCACGGCCTGTTTGGCCCCGTGGCGCACCAGGCCGGCGTCGCCGCGCCCGCCAAGGGCCAGACCCAGGGCGTCCAGAATGATCGACTTGCCCGCCCCCGTCTCGCCCGTCAGCACGGTCAGGCCGGTCTCGACGTCGAGATCCAGCACGTCGACCAGAACGACGTCGCGGATGGAAAGGGCGGTCAGCATGACAGTTGGTCGCCGGTGGAACGAATCAGGATCACGCCGTCAGAATCGAGAGATGTGCAGGGATACACAAGGCTATTTCCCCGCCCCCCGGGCGATCAGCCCGGGATGATCCGTTGCAGCCAGCTCTCGCGCTTGGCTTCGGGCGCCTTTTCCGGGGTCTGGCCGTTTTCGGTCAGCAGGGCGTAGGCCTCGGCGTACCAAGGGCTGCCGGGGAAGTTGTAGCCCAGGACGGCGCCGTTGCGGGTCGCCTCTTCCTTCAGCCCCAGCTGCAGATTGACCTCGACCAGGCGGTACAGGGCCTCGGGCGTGTGGGAGGTGCGCTGGAACTCGGGATTGGCGATGACGGCCTTGTAGCGGTTCAGGGCCGCCAGGGGCTGGTTGGCGCGCTGATAGTAGCGGCCGATGTTCATTTCCTTGCCGGCCAGCTGGTCGTTGACCATGTCGATCTTGACGGCGGCGTCGGTGGCGTAGGGGGTGCCCGGATAGCGGCGGGCCACGTCCTTCAGACCGGCCAGGGCGGCGGTGGCGTAGCCCTGGTCGCGGCCCACGTCGGTGATCTGTTCGAAGTTGCAGACGGCCTTCATATAGAAGGCGTAGGCTGCCGACGGATTGCCGGGGAACAGCTGGATATAGCGGTCAGCCGCGGCGATGGCGTCCGTATAGTTGTTGTTCTGATAATAGGCGTAGATCTGCATCAGGATCGAGCGGCGCGCCCAGTCCGAATAGGGGTGCTGGCGTTCCACCTCCTGGAAATAGTCGACGGCGTCGGCCCAACGGCGCTGTTCCAGCCGCTGATAGCCGGTGTTGTACAGCGCCTCGACCGGGCGTTCTTCATAGGCGAGCCTGGGCCGCTTGTTCCCGGCGCAGCCGGAAATCGTCAGAGCGGCGGCCGCTGCGGCCATCAGCACCAGGCCGGAACGGAACTTGGAAACGGACAAGGACGACCCCATGACGAGCGAAAGCGGGGCCCCAAGCCCAGCTTCCAAAAACCAACGCGGCGATCTCTAGCACCCGCGACCGGGGCGCGCCATGCCGAGGAAATCTCCGTGCACGACTTGCCCTGACCGGCTCCGCTGGTAAAGAGCGCGCCAACCGACACCCGTTCATGGGGGGCGGATGACGGCGAAAGGATGACCAGCCGATGAAGCTGCTCTCAGGCAACTCCAACCGAGGCCTGTCTCAGGCCATCGCCGACCATCTGGACGCGCCCCTGACGAAGGCCCAGGTCAAGCGGTTTGCGGACAATGAGGTCTTCGCCGTCATCGAGGAGAACGTCCGGGGCGAGGACGTCTTCATCCTCCAGTCGACCAGCTATCCGGCCAACGACAATCTGATGGAGCTGCTGATCATCACGGACGCCCTGGTGCGGGCGTCCGCCAAGCGGATCACGGCCGTCATGCCCTATTTCGGCTATGCCCGTCAGGACCGGAAGACCGGCGGCCGCACGCCCATCTCGGCCAAGCTGGTGGCCAATCTGATCACCCGCGCCGGCGCCGACCGGGTGCTGACCATGGATCTGCACGCCGGCCAGATTCAGGGCTTCTTCGACATTCCGACCGACAATCTGGTCGCCATTCCGGTCCTGGCCCAGGACGTGAAGGAAAACTACGCCCGGGGCGACGACCTGATGATCGTTTCGCCCGACGTGGGCGGGGTGGTGCGGGCCCGCGCTCTGGCCAGCCGCCTGAACGCCGACCTGGCCATCGTCGACAAACGCCGGCCCAAGGCGGGCGAGAGCGAGGTGATGAACATCATCGGCGACGTCGAAGGCCGTCGCTGCATCCTGTTCGACGACATCGTCGATTCGGGCGGCACCCTGGTCAACGCCGCCAAGGCCTTGATCGACCAGGGGGCGACCGAGGTCTCGGCCTATATCAGCCACGGCGTGCTGTCGGGCCCGGCGGTGCAGCGGATCACCGACGGGCCGCTGAAGGAGCTGGTGATCACCGACTCCATCGAACAGCCCCACGAAGTTTTGAACTGCGCGAAAATTCGCAGGGTTTCCGTGGCTCCGCTGATCGGTGAAGCTATCCGTCGGATCGCCAACGAGGAATCCGTGTCGAAGCTGTTCGATTAATCTTCGGCAAACCACTTTCGACACGTTATAAGCGCCTTCCAGTACGCGCCCCCGCCGGGGCCTCCTTTCAGTTCTGTGGACGCGCCCTATGCCCAAGGCCTTCATGACCCGCGGCCTTTCGATCGCCGCCATCGCCGCCGCCGCCATCCTGGCCAGCTGCTCGACGAAAGAGGCCGAGCC
>NZ_JBWKZJ010000046.1:0-21406 GCF_059424365.1 Brevundimonas sp. GW456-12-10-14-LB3 | reverse complement strand
CCCCCCCCCCCCCCCCCCCCCCCCCCCCCCCCCCCCCCCCCCCCCCCCCCCCCCCCCCCCCCCCCCCCCCCCCCGGGGGGGGGGCGGCCGAGGCTATGCCTGCCGCCCCGCGAGCGGGGAAGGTCGGGTTTAGGAGCCGGCGGCAATTTCGCAATCCGACCCGTTGCAGACGTTGGCATGAGATGCGAGTTTCTCGCGAGCGGGGATCACCATGTCAGCACCGGACTACGACGACCCAAAGTCGAAGCTAAAGTTGCGCCTCCGGCCCATGAACGGCTCGGGAACGGCGCTAAAGTGGGGTAGCGTTCTCGGCGTAATAGGTGCCGCCCTTTGCCTTCTCGGCTTTGTCGCGAGCCTCATCCCCGGCGTTCAGCGTGACGGGAGTCCCCTGTGGTTGCTCTTGGGAGCGGCTGTGTTCGCTGGCCAGTCGGGGTTCTTCTATTTGGGTCACAAGCTGGTTCGTCGCTTGCGTTGATCCGCGTCCGCTTTCCACCCATAGCGGACGTTCGCCGATTCCGCGTCCGGTTCGCCGCCTCCCGCCACGCCAGCCCTTCACCATCGCCAGAAGAAGGCCCGGCCGGAGAATCTCTCCGGCCGGGCCTCATCGTCTCACGAGGAACGTAGATCAGCCGATCCGATCCTCCGCCGCCGGCTCCTCATGCCCATGCTGCCCGTGGGTCAGACGGCTCAACCGGCTTTCCATGCGACGCTTCAGGCCGTCGATCAGGCTGAAGACCACCGGTACGAACAGCAGCGACAGGGCGGTGGAGGTGATCAGCCCCCCGATCACGGCGATGGCCATCGGCGAGCGGAAGGCGGTGCCTTCCCCGAACGCGGCGGCGATCGGCAGCATGCCCAGGCCCATGGCCATGGTCGTCATGATGATCGGCCGCGCCCGCTTGTGGGCCGCGTCCATCAGGGCGTCGTGGCGGTTCATCCCCTTCTCCATCGCCATGATGGCGTAGTCGACCAGCAGGATGGAGTTCTTGGCCGCGATCCCGGTCAGCATGATGATGCCGATCAGGGCCGGCATGGACAGGGATTTGCCCGTCACCAGCAGCAGGAAGAAGGCGCCGCCGAACGACACCGGTAGCGCCGCCAGGATGGTGATCGGGTGGAAGAAGCTTTTGAACAGCAGGACCAGCACGACATACATCAGCAGGATGCCGGTGATGATGGCGAAGGCGAAGCCCGTGCCCAGCTCCTGGAAGCTTTCGGCGTCGCCGGACGGCTGTTGGCTGACGCCCTGGGGCAGGGTCTTGATCGAAGGCAGGGCGTTCACCGCCTCGGTCGCCTGGCTGAGCGTCAGGCCGCTCAGCTCGGCGGTGATGTTGGCGACGCGCAGTCGGTCCAGACGGTTGATCTGGTTCGGCCCGGCGCCGAAGGTGATGTCGGCCACCGCCGACAGGGGCACGGTGGCGCCCGAGGCGGTGGGCACGCGCAGAGTCTCCAGCACTCCCAGGTCCGAGCGGGCGTCCTCCTTCAGCATGACGCGGATCGGCACCTGACGGTCGCCCAGGTTGAACTTGGCCAGCAGCTGATCGGCGTCGCCCAGGGTGGCGACGCGGGCGACCTGGCTGATGTCCTGGGTGGACACCCCTTGCAGGGCGGCGACGTCCGCGCGCGGCGTGACCAGGATTTCGGGCCGCACGAGCGAGGCGGAGGAGACGACGTTCGACAGGCCGGAGATGTTGCGCATCTCCCGCTCTACCTTGGCGGCCGCCGGCTCTAGGACGTCGGGATCGTCGCCGACCAGGGCGATGGTCAGCAGGCTGGAGCCCCCGCCCCCGCCCGAAGAGCCGAACTGGACGCGGGCGCCCGGCACCTGACGCAGGGTCGGCCCCATGTCGCGCTCAAACTCCTGCTGGCTCAGCTTGCGGTCCCAGCGTCCGACCAGATTGACGGTCAGATTGGCGCTGCGCACCTCGCCCGATGATCCGCCGCCGCCGGGCCCGAAGCTGGTGGTCGCCGAGCCGATGGAGGAATAGACCGACTTGACCTCCGGCCGCTTCATCAGTTCGCGATTGATCCGCTGCACGGCCGCGTCCGTCTCGGACAGGGTCGTGCCGGGCGGGAACTGAACGGTGATGGTGGAGCGGGAAATGTCCTCCACCGGAATGAATTCCCCCGGCAGGCGCGTCGCCATGAAGATGGACAGGAAGAAGAACAGCACGCCCATGCCCAGCACCCAGACGCGGTGATCGAACACCCGGTCCGCCACCTTGCGGCGGAACCAGCCGGCCTGCGGATGATGCTCGGCCCGGCGTTTGCGCCAGTCGTCGCCGAGCGCCCAGTTCAGGGCCTTCAGATAGGGTCCCATCCAGAAGGGATCGCCGTGTTCCTTGCCCTGGTCGCGCTTCAGCAGATAGGCGCCCATCAGGGGCGTCAGGGTCCGCGCCACCAATAGGGAGAACAGCACGCTGACGCAGGTGGCGATGGCGAAGCTCTTGAAGAACTGGCCCACGATGCCCGGCATGAAGCCGGTCGGGGCGAAGACCGCCACCAGGGTCGCCGTCGTGGCCATGACCGCCAGGCCGATCTCGTCCGCCGCCTCGATCGCCGCCGGATAGGGCGGCTTGCCGTCGCGGATGTGCCGGACGATGTTTTCGATCTCCACGATGGCGTCATCGACCAGGATGCCGATCGTCAGGGACAGGGCCAGCAGGGTCACGACGTTCAGCGACTGATTGGTCAGATCCATGACCCAGAAGGTCGGGATCAGCGACAGCGGCATGGCGACCGCCGCAATCAGGGTCGCCCGCCAGTCCCGCAGGAAGATGAAGACCACGGCGATGGCCAGAAGGGCGCCCAGCACCAGGGTCTCGACCGAGGCGTGGAAGTTGTTGACGACGTCTTCAGTGGTGTTGGCGACCTCTTCGAAGGTCACATCCGCGCGTTCGGCGTCCAGCTTGGCCAGTTCGGCCTTGACCCGGTCATAGACGTCCACCTCGGACGAGCCGATGGCGCGCGAGACGCCGAAGCCGACCACCTCCTGGCCGTTGAACCGGGCGCGGCCGCGGGGTTCGGACCATTCGTCCGTCACCTCGCCCAGGTCACCCAGGCGCACGCTGCGGCTGCCGATCGGAATCAGGGTCTCGCGCAGCTGTTCGACCGACTGGGCCGAGCCGACGGTGCGGATGGCCTGTTCTTCGCCGGCGATCTCGCCGCGCCCGCCGGGCAGGTTGATGTTGGAGGCGCGCAGCTGGTTCGACACCTGGGCCGCCGTCACGCCCGAGGCGGCGAGGCGCGCCGGGTCCAGCTTGATGCGGATTTCGCGGCTGACGCCGCCGTCGCGGCTGATCTGGCTGACGCCGCGCACCGACAGCAGGCGTTTGGCCACCGTATTGTCGACGAACCAGCTCAGCTCCTCCGGGCTCATGCCCGGCGCCCGCACGACGAAATTGGCGAAGGGGATGGCGGTGAACTCAATGCGCTGGACGATCGGCTCCTGAACGTCGGCAGGCAGGTTCTGGCGAATGCCGCTGACGGCGTTGCGCACGTCATTGGTGACCTTCTCCAGGTTCACCCCCAGCTGGAACTCGATCGAGGTGGTCGACACCCCCTCATTGACCACCGAGGTGATGTGTTTGACCGAACCCAGGCCCGCCACGGCGTCCTCGACCAGGCGCGTGACCTGGGTCTCCATCTCCGTCGGCGCGGCGCCGGACTGGATCACGGTGACGGCCACGACCGGCAGGTCGACGTCGGGGAAGTTGTTGGTGCGGAGCTTAAAATAGCTCATCGTCCCAGCGATCGTCAGGACGACGAACAAGAGGACGATCGGGATCGGATTCCGAATCGACCAGGACGAGATGTTCTGAAAACCCATCGGTCCGGTTCCTTAGCGCGCGGCTTGGCCGGCAGGGGCCGGAGCGGCGGCGGCCGGAGCCGCAGTCGCGGGAGCCACCGTCACGTGGTCGCCCTCGCCCAGGAAGCCGGCGCCCTGAACCACCACGCGCTGGCCGGCCTGAAGGCCCTGAACGGCCACCTGATCGCCTGTGCGCGCGCCCGTGGTCACGGGAGCGAAGCGAACCGCCTCGCCCTGGCCGATCACATAGACGCCCGGCTTGCCTTCGCGATAGACGATCGCCGCCCCTGGCACGACCAGGGCCGGCTGGTCGCCGACGGCGATCTCGGCGCGGGCGAACATGCCGGGACGCAGCTGGGCCGCCGGGGCCAGAGAGATGCGGGCCAGACCCAGGCGGGTGGCCGGATCGACTTGCGGCGTGACGATCCGCACCGTGCCGGTCGTGGGCGCCGCCTCGCTGGAGGTCACGGTCGCCGACTGTCCGGCGCGGACTAGGGCCAGTTCGGTCTCCGGCACCTGGGCGTCCAGCTCCAGCCGACCGTCGCGCACCATGCGGAACAGCTCGGTCCCGGCGGCGATGATCTGGCCCTTGGTCACGCTGCGGCTGGTGATCAGACCGGCGACGGGCGCGCGGATCGTGGATTGGCTGAGGCGGGTCTGGGTTTCCGACAGGGCGGCGCGGGCGGCCGCCAGATTGGCGCTGGAGCTGCGCTGATTGGCCAGGGCCGTATCCAGGGACGCCTGGCTGAGGAAGCCCCGCTCCTTCAGCTGCTGGGCGCGGGACAGGGCCGCGTCGTCCCGGGCGACGTTGGCCTCGGCCAGCTGCACCTGGGCCTGCTGCTGACGCAGCTGGGCGCGCAGCAGGACGTCGTTCATCTGCACCAGGGACTGGCCCTGACGGACGTAGGAGCCTTCCTCCACATAGACGGCGACGGCCGTCAGGCCGCCGGTCTCGGCCGCCACCGGCACCTCCTCCCAGGCCGAAACCGAGCCCGAGGCGCTGACGGTGCGGCTGAGGTTGATCGAAGCCACCGTGGCGGCCGTGACGGTCTGGCGCGCGCCGGCGGTCGTGTCGGCCTTCTTCTCCTCGCCTCCCCCGCCGCAACTCGCCAAGAGGGCCGACAGGGCGACGGCGCAGAGGGCGGCAGCGGTTCGGGTCGTCATGGACACGGGGGAGTTCCTCGGTTTCAGGCGAAGCGGATCGCCGGCTCGCGCCGGTCGGGAAGGTGCTTGGCTAATACCCCGTCCGCGCCTCCGCCTCAAACCCGGACGAGCAACATTGCAGAGGTGTAATCTACGACGGGGCGTTCCCGCCGGACCTGGGCGGCTGGTCCAAAAGGAATACGCATGTTAGGGGCGCGCGGATGACGACTCCTCCGATCTCGAACATCCGGAATTTCAGCGTGGTCGCGCACATCGACCACGGCAAGTCCACCCTGTCCGACCGCCTGATCCAGCACACCGGCGGGCTGACCGCGCGCGAGATGTCGGAACAGGTTCTCGACAATATGGAGATCGAGAAGGAGCGGGGCATCACCATCAAGGCCCAGACCGTGCGCCTGACCTACAAGGCCAGGGACGGCGAGGAGTATATCCTGAACCTGATGGACACGCCCGGCCACGTGGACTTCGCCTATGAGGTCTCGCGCAGCCTCGCCGCTTGCGAGGGCTCGCTGCTGGTGGTGGATGCGTCGCAGGGGGTTGAGGCCCAGACCCTGGCGAACGTCTATCAGGCCATCGACAACAATCACGAGATCGTCCCGGTCCTGAACAAGATCGACCTGCCCGCCGCCGAGCCGGAACGGGTCAAGGCCCAGATCGAGGACGTCATCGGCCTGGACGCCTCCGACGCAGTGGAATGTTCGGCCAAGTCGGGCCTGGGCATCGAGGAGGTGCTGGAGGCCATCGTCACCCGCCTGCCGGCGCCCAAGGGCGACCCCGACGCCCCGCTGAAGGCCATGCTGGTCGACGCCTGGTACGACCCCTATCTGGGCGTCGTCGTCCTGGTCCGCGTCTTCGACGGCGTGCTGAAGACCGGCATGCGGGTCAAGATGATGCGCAACGGCTCGACCCACCTGATCGACCGGGTCGGCGTCTTCCTGCCCAAGAACACTGCGGTGGACCAGCTGGGCCCCGGCGAGGTCGGCTTCATCACCGCCCAGATCAAGGAAGTGGCCCACGCCGCCGTCGGCGACACCATCACCGACGAGAAACGGCCCACGGCCGAACCGCTGAAGGGGTTCAAGGAGGTCCAGTCGGTGGTGTTCTGCGGCCTGTTCCCGGTCGACGCCGCCGACTTCGAGGACCTGCGCGCCGCCATCGGCAAGCTGCGCCTGAACGACGCCTCCTTCACCTATGAGATGGAAAGCTCGGCGGCGCTGGGCTTCGGCTTCCGCTGCGGCTTCCTCGGTTTGCTGCACCTGGAGATCATCCAGGAGCGGCTGAGCCGCGAGTTCAACCTCGACCTGATCGCCACCGCCCCCTCGGTCGTCTACAAGATCGGCCTGCGCGACGGCTCCGAGATGGACCTGCACAATCCGGCCGACCTGCCCGACGTGATGCAGATCGACACCATAGCCGAACCCTGGATCAAGGCCACCATCCTGACCCCCGACGAATACCTGGGCGGCGTCATCAAACTGTGCCAGGACCGCCGCGGCCAGCAGGTGGAGCTGTCCTATGTCGGCAGCCGCGCCATGGTGGTTTACGAACTGCCGCTGAACGAGGTGGTGTTCGACTTCTACGACCGGCTGAAGTCCATCTCCAAGGGCTACGCCTCGTTCGACTATGAGATCACCGAATACAAGGTCGGCGACCTGGTGAAGATGTCCATCCTGGTCAACGCCGAGCCGGTGGACGCCCTGTCCATGCTGGTCCACCGCCAGCGGGCCGAGACGCGCGGCCGGGGCATGGTGGAGAAGATGAAGGAGCTGATCCCGCCCCATCTGTTCCAGATCCCGATCCAGGCGGCCATCGGCGGCAAGATCATCGCCCGCGAGACCGTGCGCGCCCTGCGCAAGGACGTGACCTCCAAATGCTACGGCGGCGACGCGACGCGGAAGAAGAAGCTGCTGGAGAAGCAGAAGGCCGGCAAGAAGCGGATGCGCCAGTTCGGCAAGGTCGAAATCCCCCAGGAAGCCTTCATCGCCGCCCTGAAGATGGACGAGGATTGATCCCCCCTCAAAACCCCTGGCTCCTCGCCAGCCGTTCGGTGTGGAACTGAGCGTCGCCCAGGAGTTCGTTGAGGACGCGGACGCGCTTCATATAGAGGCCGACGTCGAAGGCGTCGGTCATGCCGACGCCGCCGTGCATCTGGACCGCCTCCTGCACCGCCAGTTCGGCGGCGCGGCCGGCCTTGGCCTTGGCGATGGAGGCCGCAAGGTCGGCGTCTTCGCGGCCGGCGTCGATGGCCTGGAGTGCGGCCAGGGTCGCGGCGCGGGCCAAGGCCAGTTCGGTATAGAGATGGGCGGCGCGGTGTTGCAGGGCCTGGAACTCGCCGATCAGGCGGCCGAACTGTTTGCGGGTGCGCAGATACTCAAGCGTGATCTTGAAGGCCTGGTCCCCGGCGCCGGTCAGGGTCGAGGCGGCGCAGGCGCGCCCCAGCGCCAGGGCGGGGTTCAGCAGGACCTCGCCCCCGCCGACGGCGCCGATCACGGCGTCGGCGTCGATTTCGACGTCGCTCAGCGTCACGCGGGCGGCGTTGTGGGCGTCGACCATGACGGTGCGTTCGACCGCGACCCCGTCCGCCTTGGGATCGACCAGGAAGAGGGTGATCCCCTCCTCCGCCCGCGCCGCCACGATCAGGGCGTCGGCGATATGGCCGTCCAGCACCAGGGCCTTGGCGCCGGTCAGGCGAAAGCCGTTGCCGGACCGTTCGGCCCGCGCGGCGATGCGGCTGGGGGCGTGTTTGGCCCCTTCGTCGATCGCCAGGGACAGGACGGCCTCGCCTGCCGCGATCCGGGGCAGCCAGGCCTGCTGGACCTCTGAGCCGCCGTCGCTCAGCACCTTGGCCGACAGGACGGCCGAGCCCATGAAGGGGGACGGGGTCAGGGAGCGGCCCAGGCTTTCGGCGATCACCCCCGCCTCGACGGCGCCCAGGCCCAGGCCGCCGTGCGCCTCGGGGATCAGGACGCCGGCGAAGCCCATCTCGCCGAAGCCGCGCCACAGGTCGCGCGACAGGCCGTCCGGATCGCCCGCGTCGCGCAGTTTGCGCAGATGGTCCAGCGGGGCGTGTTCAGCCAGAAAGCCGTCGGCGGCGTCCTGGAGCATCGTCTGTTCTTCGGTCAGGATCAGGGGCATTGGGGTCCCTCGTCTTTCTTCATCCTCGGGCTTGACCCGGTTCGTCATCCTCGGGCTTGACCCGGTTCGTCATCCTCGGGCTTGACCCGAGGATCGGCTGTAGGGCGCGCCGTGCGCCCGGTTCATCGCACCAGCGGCGGCGCCCCCGGTCCTCGGGTCAAGCCCGAGGATGACGAAGGCGCATGGGCTCAGGCGCCCGGCAGTTGCAGCAGGTGTTTGGCGATGATGTTCAGCTGAATCTCGCTGGTCCCGCCCTCGATGGAATTGGCCTTGGTGCGCAGCCAGTCGCGGGCGGCGGCGCCGCCGTGCGAGCGTTCGCCCTCCCATTCCAGGGCGTCGATCCCGCCGGCCGCCATCCGCAGTTCGTGGCGGCGCTTGTTCAGTTCCGAGCCGTAGTATTTCAGCATGGAGGCGATGGCCGGATGGGCCTGTTTGGCCTTCATCTGATCGCCGGCCCGCTCCATCGCCAGGCGGAAGGCGGCGGCGTCGATCTCCAGCTCGGCGATCCGGGCGCGCAGCATGGGGTCGTCCAGCCGGCCTTCGGCGTCGGCGCCGATCGTCTCCAGAGCAGTCTGGGCCAGGGGCCGGCCGGCGCCGACCTCGCCCATGGCGCCGATCATGGTCCGCTCATGGGCCAGCAGATATTTGGCCACGTCCCAGCCGCGGTTCAGCGTGCCGACCAGGTTTTCCTTCTCCACCCGAACGTCGTCGAAGAAGGTTTCGCAGAAGGGGGACTTGCCGCTGATCAGGGTGATGGGCCGGGTGGTGACGCCCGGCGTCTTCATGTCGAACAGGACGAAGGAGATGCCCAGATGTTTGGGCGCCTCCGGATCGGTGCGGACCAGGCAGAAGATCCAGTCGGCCTTGTCGGCGTAGGAGGTCCAGATCTTCTGGCCGTTGACGATCCAGTGGTCGCCGCGATCCTCCGCCTTGGTCTGGATCGAGGCCAAGTCGGAGCCGGCGCCGGGCTCGGAATAGCCTTGGCACCAGCGGATTTCGCCGCGCACGATCTCGGGCAGGAACCGCTTCTTCTGTTCTTCGGTCCCGAAGGCCAGAAGCGCCGGGCCCAGCATCCAGACGCCGAAACTGGCCAGGGCCGGCTGGGCCTTGATGCGCCGCAGCTCCGACGCCAACACCTTGGCCTCTTCGCGGCTTAAGCCCCCGCCGCCGTACTCTCGGGGCCATTCCGGCGCCGTCCAACCGCGCGCGCCCATCCGTTCCAGCCAGAGCCTGTGCCCCGGCGTGGCGAAGACGGCGTCGCGCCCGCCCCAGATCGTATCCGCCTCGGAGGCCATGGGACCGCGCACCTCGGGCGGGCAGTTCTCTTCCAGCCAGGCGCGCGTTTCGGTGCGGAAGGCGTCCAGATCGGTCATGTCGCGTGTTCCCCGCGTTTCCTCTTTGGAGGGGAGGTTAGCAGATGGGTTTCGATTGGCTACGGTCATTTGCGCCCAGGCAACAGCTTGGCGGCCCGCGCGTTGGTGGTCTGAAACAAGGGGGCCGACCATGACCTATCTGACCCGCGCGGTGTTCGGCGGCGCCAGTCTGCTGCTGCTTTTGGCCGCCACCGCCCTGATCGGCTTCGGCGTCAAGGACGCGCTGGAGACCATTCGCGCCCCCGGCCAGTCGGGGGCCGAGGCGGTGCTGGACGTGCTGGGTTATGTCATCGTCGCCATCGCCGTCTTCGACGTGGCCAAATACATCTTCGAGGACGAGGTGCGGCGCGGCAATGAGCGGCGCAGCGCCGCCGAGGCCCGGCGCAGCCTGACGAAATTCCTGTCCACCATCGTCATCGCCCTGTTTCTGGAGGCCCTGGTGGTGGTGTTCAAGACCGCGCGCGAGGACGTCAGCCAGCTGATCTATCCGACCGCCCTGCTGATCGCGGCCGTCCTGGTGCTGGTGGGCCTGGGCGCCTTCCAGCGGTTCTCGGCCTCGGTCGAGGAAAAGGTCGGCGAGGACGACGAGGCGGAGGAGCGCAGGGACGCCGTCAAGCGAAAGACCGGCGCCGGAAAATCCTAGCCCCCCTTCGGCAGGAAGGGCGAGAAGGTGATGACGGTGAAGGTGTCGCGGACATGCGGTCGGGTCTGGACCTGTTTGGTCACGAAGGTCCCGATGTCGGCGTCGCGCGGCAGGTTGAACTTGGCCAGCAGATCGTGCTGGCCCGAGGTCGAATAGACCTCCGACACGTTCTCCACATGGTCCACGATGTCGGCGGCCACCTCATTGGCGTAGCCCAGCTCGGTTTTGATGAAGACGAAGATGGCGGTCATCATGGCGGGGGCTCTCCTATTGCTGGTCCGCCTCCTAAACGGTTTTGGACGCGGCGTCGAAGACGGCCAGTGAAACAATATGTTCCGCCACAGCGCCCCGAACCGGACCGCGCGGCTTTCGTTTTCTGCGGCGGCTGGGATAAGCAGGGCGCGAAGGCCGGGCGACCGGTTGAGGAAACACAGGCGTTCCGGCGCGGGTCGGACAGGCGGAGATTTGAGACATGGCCCATGATCGCGTCAGCGTGCTGAAGGCGCTTCAGACCCAGGGCGTCTGCCCGGTCTTCTATCATCCCGATCCCGAGGTCAGCCTGAACGTCATCCGCGCCTGTGCGCGCGGCGGGGCGCCGGTGGTGGAGTTCACCAATCGCGGCGACTTCGCCTGCGACCTGTTCGGCGAGATTAATCGCGAACTGATCAAGACCGATCCTTGGGTGGTTCTGGGCATCGGCTCGGTCGTCGACAGCGGCACGGCGGCCCTCTATCTGAACCGGGGCGCGCGTTTCGTGGTCAGCCCCTGCCTGGTCCCCGACGTGGCCAAGGTCTGCAACCGGCGCATGGTGGCCTACTTCCCCGGCTGCGGCTCGGTGACCGACATCGGCGAGGCGCATGAACTGGGCTGCGACATCGTCAAACTGTTCCCTGGTTCGTCGGTCGGCGGGCCGGACTTCGTCAAGGCGGTCAAGGGGCCGATGCCCTGGGTCAAGATCATGCCGACCGGCGGGGTCGATCCCGACGAAGCCTCAATCGCCAAATGGTTCGGCGCCGGAATCGTGGCGGCGGGCATGGGATCCAAACTGGTGACGGACGCGGCGGTGAAGGCCGGCGATTGGGCCGCCATCGAGAGCTCGGTGCGCGAGGCGGTTCAGGCTGTCGCCGCCTTCCGCGCCTCCAAGGCCTGAGGTCAGCGAGGGACGTCGCCGGCTTCGGGCGGCGGCGGCCCCTCGCCGGCCGGGCGATCGGCCCGGCCCGCGCCTGGTCCCTTCCGCGCCAGTATGTCGGCCATGATGCGGCGGTCCTCGACGTCCAGGGCGCCCAGAATGGCGATGGCGCCGCCTTCCAGGCGGGCGCGGCCGCGCATTTCGGCGGCGCGGGAGTCATTCAGCAGGGCCTGGACCCGCTCGGGATTCATCTGCGGTTGGCGCGCGGCCTCGACCGCCTGACGGCGGGCCTCGCGCGCGGCCTCGAAATCGGGACGGGCCGACAGGGCGACGGCGCGCATGCGGGCGCGCACCTCGCGTCGGGTTTCGGGGCTCAGCTCCGCCACCAGGGCGCGAAAGCCGCCGGCGCGACCGGGCTGGCGCTGTTCGGCGACGTGCTGGTCCACCTTGGCCCGGCTGACGGCGAAGGCGACCCCGCCGGCCAGGGCGAACAGGTTCAGGGCCACAGAGACCGCCAGGGCGATTTTCAGCCCGCGTCCGCTCATCGAAGAACCTCCGTATCGTCCACCCCGGTCAGGCTGGATTGATAAAGCACCGCATCAGCCCGCTCGTTGGCGGTCAGTTCGCTGGTCAGGCCGACCCCCGCCACAACCCCGGCGCAGGCCGCCGCCGCCCAGCCGGCGCCCATATAGAGGGCGATCCGGTCCAGATGGAGCCGAGGTCTGCGGGCTTTCGGCGCAGCGGCCAGAACTTTCGCGACCAGGACGGCCGAGGGCGCCGGCGCCGGCGCGGCGTCCAGCAGGGCGTCCAGCGCCGCCGCCTCGTCGAGCACCGCCTTCAGCGACGGATCAGCCGCGATCAGGCTTTCGGCGAAGGCGCGTTCGGACGCCGGCCATCGACGCAGGTCGGCGCCGTAAGCCTCCGCCAGGGCGTGCAACCGTTGCGCCTTCATCTCGCCTCTCCTCTCAGCGCCGCAGCCGGGGCGCGGGGCGCCAGGTCCGACAAGGACTGACGCAATGCGCGGCGACCGCGCGACAACAGACTTTCCAGCGCCTCGACGCTGATCTCCATCAGGGCGGCCGCCTCGATATTGGACAGTTCCTGATAATGACACAGGACCACCGCCTCGCGCTGCCGATCCGGCAGGCGGCTCAACGCCTGTCCGACCCGCAAGCCCGTTTCGGCCGCCATCAGACCCCGATCCGGGGCCGGTCCCTCGTCGGGACGGTCGGGGGGCGTGTGCGTCGGAATCTCGCGACGACGCCGCAGCCGATCGTAACAGAGGTTCAGCGCCACCCGGTGCAGCCAGGTGTCGAACCGCGCCTGGCCCGGCGTCCACCGGGGCGCCTGTTTCCACGCCTTAAACATCGTTTCCTGAGCCACGTCCTCGGCCTCGACCGCATCGCCCAGCATCCGCTGCGCCAAGGCCAGGATGCGCGGCAGTTTGCGCGCGACGAGCGCCTGGGCCGCCGCCGGATCGCCCTGACCCACGCGGCGCACCAGATCCTCGTCGGGGTCGATGATCGCGACCAAGCCTGCCTCTTTCGATCCGGACGAAAGGGACCGATTCGCGCGCGACGGCCGACCCCGACACTGTTCTTACGCCGAACCGGCCGGCGGGGAAGCCGGTTGTTGCGCGGAGCGGGCCTGACGCCGTTCGGCGCGGTGGGCCTGGGCGGCCGCACGGCGTTCCTCGGGGGTGACGACGCCGTCGTGATCGGCGTCCATCGTGTCGAACCGTTCGCCCAGTTTGGCGGCGACGTCCGAAATCGTCACCGGACCGGCCTGGCGATGGGCGCCGTCCTTGCCGCGACGAGGTCCGTCGCCGCGACCCGCCCGTTCGCGACGACCGCCGGCCTCGCCGCGCGCCGCGCGGGCGGCCTCGA
Source organism: Brevundimonas sp. GW456-12-10-14-LB3 (assembly GCF_059424365.1). Classification (NCBI taxonomy): domain Bacteria; kingdom Pseudomonadati; phylum Pseudomonadota; class Alphaproteobacteria; order Caulobacterales; family Caulobacteraceae; genus Brevundimonas; species Brevundimonas sp. GW456-12-10-14-LB3. The sequence continues at coordinate 8,268 of NZ_JBWKZJ010000046.1, read as the reverse complement.
ACTCTGCGCGGCTGATCGCCCCGTCGCCGTTCGCATCCAGCTTGGCGAAGCGCGAATCCGCGTGCCGGGCGCGCCGGGCCTGAACGGCGGCCTCGCGCTCGGCGACGCTGACCACGCCGTCACGATCGGCGTCCAAGGCGGTCAGACGTGCGATGTGCTGATCCACGAATTCGGCCCGCGTCACCGGACCGGCGCGACGGGCTTCACCGCGTCGATGATGGGGGCGTTCGGCTTGGGGTCCCGAATGCGCCGCCGTCGGCGCAGCGGCCGGGGGCGGCGTCTGGGCCGTGGCGGCGCCGGCCAGGCCCGCCAAGGCGATGACGCCGAGGCCGGTCAGCAAGGTTGTTCTCATCTCGATCTTCTCCTGGGCCGTGGCAAGCACGGCCTTTTCGTCGCCCCGTCAGGAGGTTGAACGCGGGTCCGGCGATTCTCCGTCGCGACCGGCCGGAACCGCCTGCTCGAAGGCCCGACGCGCCTGGGCGCGCAGGTCCGTCAGCCGGGTCTTCAGGCTCTCGAAGTCGAGCGCCCCCGCCGCCTCGGCCAGCCGCTGCTGAAAGACCGCCGGTTCGGCCTCGGGATCGACCCGGCCTTCGAAGGCGGCGGCCAGGAGCTGGGCCAGTCGCTGCTGGATGCGCCAGGCCTCGGCCAGGATCGGGTCCTGCCCGAGGGCCTGAAGCGTCGACAGGGTCAAGGGCTCGCCCGCCGCCGCAGCCTGAAGCTGGCGGTACTGGGCGGCGAACTCGGCGTCCACCTGGCCGCCGGGCGACAGTTTCAGATCCCAGAAGCCGTGCGGACGGCGTTCCCGGTCCATCAGGGCGCGCATCCGGCGCACATCCGCCGCCACATCGACGCCCGGCCGGGGCCGCCGCAGCGCCGCCTCGATCCCCGCCGACACCCGCTCGGCGAAGGCCGGGTCGCTGGCCCAGACCACGCGCGCGCGGGTCAGGACCATGAACTCCCAGGTCTCGGCCTCGGCGGCGTAATAGTCGTCGAAGGCGGACAGCCGCACCGAGACCGGGCCCTTGGACCCGGTGGGCCGCAACCGCATGTCCACCTCATACAGGCCGCCCTCGGCCGTATGGGCCGACAGGGCGGCGATGAGCCGCTGGGTGAAACGGGCGTAGAAGACGTCGGCGGTCCAGCCCTTGACCTCGGACAGGGCCTCGGGCGGGGCGTCATAGAGGGTCATCAGGTCCAGGTCCGACCCGGCCGTCATCTCGCGCGACCCGGCCTTGCCCAGGGCCACCACGGCGACCGCGCCGGGAAAGGCGCCGCCCAACCGTTCCGCCTCGACCAGGGCGGCAGGGGCCAGGATGCGCATGGCGGCGTCGGCCAGATCGGCATAGGCCCGGCCGGCGGCCTCGGGCCCCGCGCGCCCGGTCATGGCGTGCAGGCCGATGCGGAACATCTGTTCGCGGTGCAGACGCCGCACGGCGTTCATCGCCCCTTCGAAATCCTCCGCCTCGCCGGCCTCGCGCAGCATCTGTTCGCCCAGGCCGGTGTCGTCGGACAGGTCGGCCAGGAAGCGGGCGTCCAGAATCCCGTCCAGGGCCGCAGGCTGACGGCCCAGGGTGCGGGCCAGGCGCGGCGCGAAGGCCATGACCCCCAGCACCATTTCGAACAATTTGGGCTGGTTCAGGAACAGGGCCTGAACCTGAACCCCGGCGGCCAGGCCCGAAAAGAAGACGGCGAACCGGCGAAAGGCCTCGTCCGGCGCGCCCGTGCGCGCCAGGGCCTCCAGCAGGCGCGGCGCCAGGCGGGTGAACAGTTCGCGGCCCCGCTCGGTCCGGGTCGCGGGAATGCGGCCGTGGTGCCAGGACCGGATGGTGTCGGCGACCGAGGCCGCCTCGGAAAACCCCATGCGGCCCAGGGTCAGAAGGGTCTCTGGATCGTTCTCCACCCCAGTGAAGACCAGGCTGCCGTAGCTGGAATCCAGGTCTTCCCCGCCTTCGAACAGCTCGCCGTAGCGGGCGTTGACCCGCCCCAGCAGCGCTTCGACATGGGCGTCGAAGGCGGCCAGATCGGCCCAGCCGGCCAGGGCGGCGACGGCGGCGCGCGCCTGGGGGCTCTCGGGCAGGCGGTGGGTCTGTTCGTCGTCCAGCATCTGGACCCGGTGTTCCAGCCCGCGCAGTTCGACATAGGCGGCCGACATCTCCTCGGCGACCGCGGTCGGAATATGGTCGGCCTCGGCCAAGGCGGTCAGGGCGGCCAGGGTGCGCGGCGCCCTCAGGTCCGGGTCGCGTCCCGCCAGGATCAGCTGCTGGGTCTGGGCGTAGAATTCGATCTCGCGGATGCCGCCCCGACCCAGTTTCAGATTGGCGCCGGCGGCCTGAAGCCCCTCGCCCGTCTTGTGGACGTGGATCTGTTTCTTGATCGACTGAATGTCCAGAACGGCGGCGTAGTCCAGGCTGCGGCGCCAGACGAAGGGCCGCAGGGCCTTGACGAAGCGGGCGGCGGCGCGGGGATCGCCCAGCACGGGCCGGGCCTTGATGAAGGCCGCCCTTTCCCAGTTCTGGCCGACGCTCTCGTAATAGGCCAGGGCCATGGGGGCGGCGACCACCGGCGGGGTGGAGGACGGATCGGGCCGCAGCCGCAGGTCGACGCGGAAGACATAGCCGTCGGCGGTGCGTTCGCTCAGCAGGCCGGCGATCCCCTTGCCGACGCGATTGGCGAAGTCCTGCATCTCCTCGCCCTCGCGCAGGGCCAGGCCCATCAGGCGCGGCTCGAAGAAGAGGGAGATGTCGATGTCGGACGAATAGTTCAGCTCGTGCGCGCCATGTTTGCCCATCGCCAGGCCGAACAGGCCGGGGATGGGGCCGCGCGGATCGTCGGGCGGCGAGACCAGCCGCCCCCGCGCCCGCTGCTCGGCGGCGACGGCGCGCAGGGCGGCGCGGCAGGCGGCGTCGGCGAAGCCGGACAGGGCGCCGGTCACCTGATCCAGGTCCCAGACTCCGCCCAGATCGGCCAGCGCCGTCAGCAGGTGCAGATCGGCCTTCAGCACCCGCAGGGGCGCGCGCACATCGTCCGGTTCGGCGTCCAGGGCGTCGGTCTCGGCCAGGATGCGGATCAGGCCCGAGGTTGGGTTGGTCTCCAGCAGGCGGCGCAGATGGGCGGGGCGGCGACGCATCAACCCCGCCAGATAGGGCGAGGCCCCCGCCACGGACGCCAGGGCCGGCCAGGCCGCGTCCAGAGTGTCGCGCCAGCCGTCGGCGTCGGCGGCCTGGGCCAGGGTCTCCAGCAGGCGTTCGGCGGCGGCGGGATCGGCCACAGGGCCGGCCGCCTTGATCTGCTGACCCAGCTGGATAGGTGCGGAGGTTGCTGTATCGGCCATCAGATCATCCGCTCATCCCCGCGAAAGCGGGGACCCAGTACTTTCGCTCGACCATGCGTTGGACCACGTTCGAACCGCCTCTCACAAGTCCGCGCGCCCAAAGACCTGGGTCCCCGCTTTCGCGGGGATGAGCGGAATTTATTGGGGAGCCGTGGCCGGCGGCAGGACCAGGGCCACGCGAAGACCCGGCCCGTAACCTTCATAGGCGCCGGGGCCTTCATCCAGCACCACCCGACCGCCGTGCGCCTCGGCCACAGCCGTGACCAGGGACAGGCCCAGACCCGAGCCCGGTTCGGTGCGGCTGTTGTCCAGCCGCACGAAACGCTGGACCACCCGCTCACGATCCTCCTCCGGCACGCCGGGGCCGGTGTCGGTGACCGAATATTCGATCTCGCCGGACGACCGCCGCCGCGCCCGCAGCTTCACCGCCCCGCCGGAGGGCGTGTATTTGATGGCGTTGTCGATCAGATTGGCCAGGGCCTGGGCCAGGAAGGGCTGGTTGCCCTCGATCATCAGGCCGGTCTCGATCTCGGCCGAGAAGTCGATGTCCTTGTCCTCGGCCGCCGGTTCGTACAGTTCGGCCATGTCGGCGGCCAGGGCGGCGGCGTCCATCCGCTGGGGGTCCGGCGCCCCGCCCGATTGCAGCCGGGCGATGGCGAGCACGGTGTTGAAGGTCTTCAGCAGATGGTCCGCCTCGTCCAGGGCCACGCCCAGGGCGTCTACCCCGTCGATCCGGCCCGCCTCGGCGTCGATCAAGGCCACCTCCAGCTTGGCCCGCATCCGCGTCAGGGGCGAGCGCAGGTCGTGGGCGATGGCGTCGCCGGCATGGCGGATGGAGGCCATGGACGCCTCCAGCCGATCCAGCATCAGGTTCAGCCCCTGGCTGAGTTCGTCCAGTTCGTCGCCGGAATGGCGGATGGGGGCGCGGACCTTCAGATCCCCCTCCTGCACGGCTGAGACGACGCGGTTCAGGCCGGCCATGGCGCTTTCGACCCGGCGGCTGATGTAGAGGCCGCCCGCCAGGCCCAGCAGGATCACCAGGCCCATGGCGCCCCACAGGGCCTGGGTCAGGCGGGCCAGATAGTCCTCGATGTCGCCGATATCGGCCCCGACGAACAGATGTTCGCCGCCCGCCAGCCGGGTGTCGATGCCGATCGACTGGCGCCGCCGCACCCGGCCCTCGGCGTCGGTGTCGGTCAGGCGGAAGGGCTCCCAGTCGCCCGTATCGACCCCCTCGGGCACGTCGGAGATGTTGGCGGTGATGATCTTTCCGTCCGCCCCCTTCAGCACATACAGATAGGGGCCGGCGCGGATGGCGCGCTCGACCAGGGCCTGGTTCAGGGCGTTCAGGCCGCGGGTGCGATAGACGGCGGTCAGGGCCGCCCGCTCGGCCTCCACCTCCGCCTGGGCCCGGCCTTGGGCCTCCGAGGCCGAGGCGAAATAGACATAGGCCAGGATCGCCCCCGCCGCCGCCACGAACAGGGCCAGAAACAGCAGCGTCAGCCGGAACGGCGTGCGGCGAAGGAGGGACGGAAGGCGCATGGGGCTTGTTAGTGGCGAGTGACGCGTGGCGAGTGGCGAGCAAGCGCAGAGACAGACAGGGGCTTGCGCGGGGCCTGACCATAAATCGCCGCTCGGTCGCCAGCCTCAATCATTCTCGCCACTCGCCACTAACCACGCGCCACTCCGAACGTCACGCCTCCAACCGATACCCCGCCCCACGCACGGTCTGGAGCATGGCGCGCTCGAAACCCTTGTCGATCTTGGAGCGCAGGCGGCTGATGTGGACGTCGATGACATTGGTCTGGGGGTCGAAATGGTATTCCCAGACCTTTTCCAGCAGCATGGTGCGCGTCACCGACTGGCCGGCGTGGCGCATCAGGAACTCCAGCAGCTGGAACTCGCGCGGTTGGAGGTCGATCTCTGTGGTTCCGCGATGAACCGTGCGGGCGATCAGATTCATCTCCAGATCGCCGACCTTCAGCACGGTCTGGACCCCGCCGGTCTCGCGGCGCCGCGCCAGGGCCTCGACCCGCGCGATCAGCTCGGCGAAGGCGTAGGGCTTGACCAGATAGTCGTCGGCGCCGGCCTTCAGGCCGGTGACCCGGTCCTCGACTTCGCCCAGGGCCGACAGGAAGAGGACCGGAGTCTGGTCCCCGCCCTTCCTGACCGTCTCGACCATGCCGACGCCGTCGAGACGCGGCATCATCCGGTCGACCACATAGACGTCATAGCCGCCCTTTTGCGACTCCAGCAGGCCGAAGGCGCCGTCCACGGCATGGGTCACCTCATGGCCGGCCTCGGTCAGGCCGCGCACCATGGCCGTCGCCGCCTCGGCGTCGTCCTCGACCACCAGAATCCGCATCGAAACCCCTCCCGGAATCAAAATCGCCGCCGATGGTAGCGCATCGGCGGCGATTCAGTGAGTTACGGCTTGGTCAGATTACCGATCAGTTCTTGGACAGTTCGATCTTCGGGCGGGAAGCTCGACGCAGCCATCTCCTCGGTCAACAAAAATTGACGAAGCGGAATACAGTTTAAAGTTGACGACTGAACGACTAAAACGCGAACCAACTGAGCGCCACTTGGCATTCAACCTGGGAGATCAAACGTGAAGAGAACACTGATTGCTCTAAGCTTGTTGTCGTCAGCCATAGGTTCGTCCGCCCTCGCATCACCGACAGCTCCGTCTCACCAACCCACCTCCGTGCGGACGGTTATGGTCTGCATAACCAATCACTACCCAGATGGGGCACCGTTTTTAGATTGCCAGATCGTATATTTATACGACGACGAGATCATTCAAGCGTGATTTCTAAAAGTGAACAGCCCGCCATCAGAAATGATGGCGGGCTGTTTCGTGCTCTATTTTTTGAAAGTCAGCACATAGGGTACGTTGCCCTGACCCCGAACCCAGATCAGGAGATAAGCTCCGGATCGGCCAGACGCTTTCACCGAAGCTACGGCGTCTCGGAAGTCGTCCACGGTTCTTACGGGCGTATTCTGAACCTGCTGGATCACGACCCCTTGCCCAAGGCGGGCATCGACACCGGTTTCAACACCCATAATCGCCAAACCTTCGACGGAGGCCGGCGCGCCCAGACGTTGGCGCAGGGCTGGAGTGAGAGGAGTCAAGTTTAGACCTTCGACTGTGGCCGAAGCTCCCGAAGGATCGTTCGGAGCGGCTCCGCCTTGGCCGAGGCCGTTTTCGCTGTTCAGTTCCGTCTCAGAAGGGCGGGTACCGGATCGTGCCGTGATCGTTTGTCGGCGACCGTCACGCAGCACCTCCATCCGAAGCGTGTCTCCCGGCTTAGCCGCGCCAACTAAGCGCGTCAGCTTCGTCGATGAATCAATCACCTCGCCATTCAGCGAGACGACAAGATCGCTGAACCTGAGGCCAGCCTTGTCGGCCGGACCTTCAGGGGTGACCTCAGCAACGAGGGCGCCCTTCTGGTCGGCTTTCAGCCCCAAAGCACCCAACTCCTCGGTGGTTGGCGTACTGATTTTCACGCCGAGATAGCCTCTCTCAATCACCTCCCCACGCATCAAGCGCGACGTGATCTGCTTAGCGATTTCCGCCGGAATCGCGAAGCCTATGCCGACTGACGAGCCAGTTGGAGACAGAATGACGGAGTTGACACCAATAACGCGACCGTAGACATCAAAGGTCGGCCCGCCCGAGTTCCCGCGATTGATGGCGGCGTCGATCTGCAGAAAATCGGTGTATGCTGAAGAGGCATCCGGCAAGCTGCGGGCTTTCGCAGAGACAATCCCCGCCGTCGCCGTGCCGCCCAGCCCGAAGGGGTTGCCCACAGCGATCACCCAGTCGCCCACGCGGGGTTCGGCCGTTTCTTCAAAGCTGACGTATTTGAAGTTGTCGCCATCGACCTTGATCACGGCCAGATCGGTGGCCTCATCGCGCCCCACCAGACGCGCGGGCAGTTCGCGGCCGTCCGACATCTTGACCTTGATCTCGGTGGCGTCGGCGACGACGTGGTTGTTGGTGACGATGAAACCGTCCTGCGAGATGAAGAAGCCCGAACCGGCGCCCTGGGTGGTGCGGGGTTCGGCGTCTTCGCCGTCGCTGCGGCCCTGGGGCGGGACGAACTGGAACGGCAGGCCGGGGATTTGGAAGGCGCCGCCCTGGGGCTGATCCACCTTGACCGTCACGTCGATCTGGACGACGGCCGGGGCGACCTGGTCGAAGATGTCAGCGAAGCTGTTGGGCGCGCCGGGCGGAGGCGAGAAGCGGTCGCCGTTGGCGGGGACGGGGGTGATCCGGTTGACGGCCTGGGGGTCGGCGTGGGCGCCGGGCCAGGTGACGATCCCGCCCGCCGTCGCTCCCGCCGCCAGGGTCAGGCCGGCCAAGGCCCCGAGAATGAACTCTTTGCGCTTCAGCATCTTGTTCTTGCGATCCTCTGTCGGGGCCGCGCCCCGTCTCGCTCTTGATATAGGCCGAACGGGCGTTACGCCAATTTCAGCGTTCGATGGTTGATCCCGACAAGCGCCCGTCGTGAGGCGAGGTTGCGTCCAGATCGCGGCGAAGCGTCTCATTTGCGAGAACTTCGTCCAGCCGACGCTCCTCCTCAGGCGAAAGGGGCGCGACCTCGACCGGGCGGCGGCGCGCGCGCAAGGCCAGAGCCGCCCCCGCCAGCAGAACGAGGATGAAGGGGCCGAACCACAACAGCCAGGTTCCGACCCGCACCGGCGGGGTGAACAGGACATAGTCGCCGAACCGCCGGACCAGATCCTGACGCACGGCCTGATCGGAGGCGCCGGCGGCGATCTGTTCGCGGATCAACCGGCGCATGTCGCCCGCCACCCCCGCCGGACTGTCGGCGATGGCCTCGTGCTGGCAGACGACGCAGCGCACGTCCTTGAACAGGGCCTGGGCGCGGGCTTCCTGAGCCGGGTCGCTCAGGGGGCGGTCGGGGGCG